>QIKV01000206.1 GCA_003233115.1 Oceanospirillales bacterium | reverse complement strand
ATGCATGCGGGCCTCAGCGGGGTTCTGATCATGCCGGCCAGTCAGGTGGCCATGATCCTGGCAGGCGGCTGGGCGCTCAGTGTGGTCGGGACACCGCAGCCTGTGCGGCCACCGGCTGCCGGCAGGTACCTTTTGCTCACCGGCATGTTGCTCGCCCTGGCGCAGCTCGTATTTGCCCTCCGGGAAATCCCGCAACTGCCGGAAAGAACGGCTTATTCTGCCAGCTACGGCCCGATGATGCCAAGCTTCTGGCAGGATGGCAGGGTATGTAAATATACCTACCCCGATATCTACCCCGATGCGAAAGACTGACCCGGATAAGTGACACTTTATGTCACTTTCTGACACTTTGAAGGGGATTTCCGGTACATAAAAGCAGGAATGTCACTATATGTGGTTGTTTTTAAACAATGAATTTGTTGGCATATAGTTTGCATTACAATCAGTGGCATCCCGGGCTTTTATGAGGGGACAGGTAGACAGTCTGCCTTCAGCAGGCGATCACAAACCACCATTGGAGGGTATAATTGTGAAAAATATGAATATGAAACGTAATGTACAACAGGGCTTTACCCTGATCGAACTGATGATTGTTATCGCCATCGTGGCCATCCTGGTTGCACTGGCCGTACCGGCTTATCAGGATTACACCATTCGTGCAAAAGTTGCCGAGTGCATCAACAACGCAGCCGTGCCCAAACTGCAGATTTCAGAGTACCGTCAAACGGTCGGCAGTTTTCCAGCCGATACCAATACAGCCGGCATAACCACCAACACCGGTGATACACAGTTCTGTGATGCCACTACGTACGATGGAGCTGGTGTATTCACGGTGAATATTGACGAAGCCGCAGTTGACAGCAGTCTTTCGCCTACCATAGAAGCCACATTGAGCCCGACGGTTAATGTTGATGGCGGTATCGACTGGGCGTGCACACGTGGTAGCACCACCTCCACAAACTACAAATATCTCCCGTCCACCTGCCGTGCTTCGTAAGATTATTTTAAGATTATTTCTTGCGCTTCGCAGCAGCAGAAAAACCCCGCTTTGCGGGGTTTTTTTTGTGCCATCATCGTTAAACTAACTATCCGCACTATATACCTGCAACTTGCTGAGGTGACCGGGTTGCAAGATAATTCCTCACAGATCAACACACGTATCCGTTGGCTTTTTTCTTTAAAATGCGGTAATTTGCAGCAATCGGGTAACATTTAAGTATAATAGAAATGAGGGAACAGGGAGCGGCCCGCTTATGAATACAGAACTGAAGGTTTCCAGTCAGCTACGCGGTTTTGCCCGCAGGCTGGTGGCTGAAGGGCTGATGGAAGAGCAGGCCGCCCTTGACGCCAGCATTGATGCTGGCAAGAAAGGCCTCACCATTCTGGCCTGGATGATCAAGAACAATGGTGTCGAGCCACAAGCGCTGGCGACTGCGGCATCGGTCGAATACGGTATACCCAACCTTGATATCAGGGCGGTCGACCTCAGCACTGCACCGCTGAGCCTGGTGAATGAAGAACTCATCGAGAAACACAATGCGATGCCACTGTATCTGCGTGGCAATTCCCTGTTTCTTGGCGTTGCCGACCCCACAGACCAGGACGTTATCGATGCAATCTCCTTCAGCTCCGGATTTCGGGTCGAACCCATCATCGTCGCATCCGATCAACTCGGCAGAGCCATAGAACGCGCTTTGCAATCAACCAATGCGGTTTTCGATGACTTTGAAGATGAAGAAGGCCTGGAAAGTATTGGTTTTCAGCTAGAAAATTTTGACGCCGAGGAAGATATTGACCCGGCTGTAGATGAGACCCCCGTGGTGCGGTTTGTCAACAAAGTGTTACTCGATGCCATCAGAAGAGGTGCATCGGACATACATTTTGAGCCTTATGAGTCCAGCTACCGGATCCGCTATCGAACAGATGGCGTGCTAAGCTCGGTAGCGAACCCGCCGATACAGATGTCGCGGCGCTTATCATCCCGCCTCAAGGTCATGGCCGGCCTGGATATTGCTGAAAAACGCATACCGCAGGACGGGCGCATCAAACTAAATCTGAACCGTAAAAAATCCATTGACTTCCGCGTCTCTACCTGCCCCATCATGTTTGGTGAAAAAGTCGTATTGCGTATACTCGACTCTGCGGCTACGCAGTTGGGAATCGAAGGCCTGGGATTTGCCCCGCAACAACGGGACGTTTTCCATGGTTCTGTCATTAAGCCCTATGGGATGATCCTGGTAACAGGCCCGACCGGCAGCGGCAAAACCGTTACGCTGTATACCGCATTGAATATCCTCAATGATGAGGAACGCAATATATCCACGGTTGAAGACCCGGTCGAAATTCGTGTGCCCGGCATCAACCAGGTACAGCAAAATGTCAAGCAGGGTATGACTTTCGCGCGTGCGTTGAGATCATTCCTGCGGCAGGACCCGGACGTCATCATGGTCGGTGAGATCCGCGATCTGGAAACTGCCGAGATCGCCATCAAGGCCGCCCAGACCGGTCACCTGGTTTTTTCAACCCTGCATACCAACGACGCACCCCAATCGATCACCCGCCTGATGAATATGGGGGTACCGACCTATAACATTACCTCAGCGGTTAATCTTGTTATTGCCCAACGCCTGCTGCGCTGCCTGCATACCTGCAAACAACCGGACGAGATGCCCAGGGAAGCCCTGTTGCTGGCAGGCTACAGGGAGGATGAAATCGACACCCTGAAGATATATAAACCGGTCGGCTGTGCTGATTGCAATGAAGGTTACCGGGGCCGGTCAGGTGTTTTTGAAGTGATGCCAATTTCAGACGAGATTGCAAGGATCATACTCGAAGAAGGCAATTCCATGCGCATTGCTCAACAGGCCAGGAAGGAAGGCATCAACGACCTGCGCCGTTCCGCCCTGGATAAGGTAGCCGAAGGTGTTACCGATTTAATTGAAATCAACCGGGTAACCAAGGACTAGGTTATGGCTGTAACTCAAGCAGATCCCACCACATTCCTTTGGGAGGGACGTGACAAACGCGGCGTTAAACTCAAAGGCCAGCAGATAGCATCGAATCCAAACCTGGTACGGGCAGAACTCAGGCGCCAGGGTATCAGCCCTATCCGGGTCAGGAAAAAACCCAGGCCCCTGTTAGGCGGTGCAGGCAAACGGATAACACCCAAAGAAATTTCAGTATTCAGCCGTCAACTGGCGACCATGCTGAAATCAGGTGTGCCACTGGTAACATCCTTCCAGATTATCAGCGGCGGGGTCAAGAATCCGCGCATGCGTAAAATGCTTGAAAAAGTCCGTGCCGAGGTGGAAGGAGGCGGCAGCCTGTATGAAGCGCTGAGTGCGCACCCGGTGCAATTTGATGAGCTCTATACCAACCTGGTGCGGGCGGGTGAGAGCGCCGGTGTGCTGGATACCATACTGGACGAAATCGCTTCTTATAAAGAGAGAATTGAGAGCATCAAGGGCAAGATCAAGAAAGCCCTGTATTACCCCATTGCGGTCATCGGTGTGGCCGTCGTCGTGTCGGCTATCCTGCTGATTTACGTGATACCGCAATTTGAAGGAATTTTTGCCAGTTTCGGTGCAAGTTTGCCCGCCTTCACCCAGGCAATCATCGATGCCAGTCGCTGGCTGCGCTCAAACGGCTTGTTTGTGCTGGCCGGGGTGGTTATCGGTATTACCGCCTTTATCATGGTCAAGAAACGCTCCAAACCCTTTGTCCGCTGGCTGGACCGGATTTCCCTCAAGATACCTATCGTTGGGGAGATCCTGGAGAAGTCAGCCATCGCCCGTTTTTGCAGAACGCTGGCCATCACTTTCGCGGCCGGCGTACCACTGGTCGATGCCTTGAAAATTGTCGGCGGCGCAACCGGTAACGTGGTGTTCAACGAAGCGGCCATGCGCATCCGTGAAGATGTATCCGTTGGCCATCAGTTACAACTTGCCATGCAACAAACCAACCTTTTCCCGAACATGGTTATCCAGATGGCGGCCATTGGCGAGGAGGCGGGCTCGTTGGACGCCATGCTGGTGAAAGTGGCCGAAGCATACGAAGAAGAGGTCAATAACTCCGTAGATGCCCTGTCCAGTCTCCTGGAACCGCTGATCATCGTTTTTATCGGCGCAGTTGTCGGCACCATGGTCATCGCCATGTACCTGCCCATATTCAAAATGGCTGCCGTCGTTTAAAGCATTCATGTTGAATTTGCTATGCTGGACTTGATTACCGCCAACACACCCCTGTTTCTAACCGGGGTATTCGGGTTCGGGCTGTTGCTAGGCTCATTCCTCAATGTCGTCATCATACGGCTGCCGGCGCGGCTTGAGCATGACTGGCGACGCCAGTGCAAAGAACTGCTGGAAATTGAAGATGTCAGTCATACTGGCGAACCCCCCAAACCGCCACCGGGTATCATGTGGGCACGTTCCCAATGCCCGAAATGCGGCTACTTTATCAAACCCCATGAGAATATCCCCCTGCTGAGCTACCTGTTCCTGAAGGGCCGCTGTTCCGCATGCCGGGCACCCATTTCTATGCGTTACCCCATCGTCGAGGCCGCCACCGCACTATTGTTCCTGCTGGTGGCAGCCCATTTTGGCCCGACCCCGCAGGCCCTGGCGGCTATCGTCTTGACCGCTTTTCTCATCGTGTTGACGTACATCGACATAGATCACCAACTGTTGCCGGATGATCTGACCTTCGTACTGCTGTGGGCTGGCCTGTTCGCCAGCCTGTTTAACCTGTTCACTGATCCGGTAAGCAGCATCATCGGCGCACTGACCGGCTACCTGTCACTATGGCTTGTATACCACCTGTTCCGGCTGGCGACAGGAAAAGAAGGCATGGGATACGGCGATTTCAAGTTGCTGGCGGCACTGGGTGCGTGGATGGGTTGGCAATTTCTGCCCCTGATCATCCTGCTGTCTTCTCTTGTGGGCGCTGTCGTTGGTTTAATCATGATTGCTCTGAAGCGCCATAAACCCAGCCAACCAATGCCTTTCGGACCGTTTATAGCCCTCGCTGGCTGGATTGCCCTGCTGTGGGGTGATGGAATAATGGGGCTCTATATGCGCAGCTCAGGCCTGGGCTGAACCTATTGGGCTGAACCTACTTATGTCCCGCGTTAACCCTCCCTTCGCGGTTGCACTGACTGGCGGCATCGCGGCAGGCAAAACCCTGGTTTCTGACGCGTTCAAAAAACTGGGTGCAGCCGTGATTGACACCGATATTATCGCGCACCGGATGGTCGAGCCGGGCCAGCCGGCCTTGCTGGAAATTGCAAGTGCTTTCGGAGCAGGGATTGTTGATGAACGCGGCAGACTCAGACGTGACCGATTGAGAAATATGATTTTTACTGACCCCGGGGCGCGCGACAAGCTGGAATCCATCCTCCATCCAAAAATCAGGGAGAAGGTCAGTGTTGCCATCGCAACAGTCAAACACAGTTATTGCATCCTGGTGATACCCCTGCTGGTTGAACGCGGCGCCTACCCGGGTATTAACCGGGTACTGCTGGTAGATGTCGACCCTGAAACGCAGATTGCCCGGCTGATGGCCCGCGACAACAGCAGCCGCCGGCAAGCCGAACAGGCGTTGGCATCGCAGGCCGACAGGGGGCAGCGTCTCGCTATCGCCGACGACATACTGGATAACTCGGGGCCACCGGCAGAGGTTCAACCCGCCGTTGTGAAATTACATGAAAAATACCTAAGGCTGGCAAGTAGACAACAGCCAATACCCTGATTTCCCGGTCTTTAATCTGGGCAATCTGCGGGTGCCCTTCAGCGCTTCCTTAACTCAATTTACCATGACAATGCTTGAATTTCTGGCCTGAACCGCACGGACAGGGCTCGTTGCGACCCACCTTACGTCCACCACGAACAAAGGGCTCGCCCGTTGCTGCCGCATCACCCTGGCCGCCTGCAACGGCTGATGCTTCATCATGACGATATTGCATGGGGGCATCCGTGCGGCGCTGCGCATCCACTGCTTCAACATCCTCTTCCGCACGGACCTGCACGCGTGCCAAAATCCTGACCACTTCATGCTGGATGCTTTCCAGCAAAGCAGTAAACATTTCAAATGATTCACGCTTGTATTCCTGCATCGGCTGTTTCTGGGCATAGCCACGCAAGTGTATGCCCTGGCGCAGGTAATCCATGCTACTCAGGTGGTCTTTCCACTGCTGATCGAGCACATTGAGCATCAGCGCTTTTTCGAAATGGCGCATGACATCTGCGCCGGTTTCGGCCTCCTTGGCATCAAAATGTGCTGTAACTGCCGTGGAGATGCGTTCAGTCATCTCGGCCTCGGCTAAATCCTCGTCATCCTGCAGCCACTGACTGATGGGCACCGGGATACCGAACTCGCCTTCCAGGGCCTGCTCCAGTCCCGCTATATCCCATTGCTCATCAATACTGCCTTCAGGTATGTACCGGTCCACCAGGCTCCCAAATACATTGTCCCGGAAGCCAAGAATGACGTCATGGATGTCGTCCTCTTGCATCAGATCATTGCGCTGCCCATACACCACCCGGCGCTGGTCATTGGCGACATCATCATATTCCAGCAAATGTTTACGAATATCAAAGTTATGCGCTTCGACCTTGCGCTGGGCATTCTCGATCGCGCGGTTCAGCATACCGGCTTCAATCGCCTCGTCGTCTTTCATTCCGAAGCGTTGCATCATGGATGACATACGATCAGATGCAAATATACGCATCAGGTTATCTTCCAGCGACAGGTAGAAGCGGGATGAACCCGGATCACCCTGGCGGCCCGAACGCCCGCGTAACTGGTTGTCAATGCGGCGCGACTCATGGCGCTCGGTACCAATGATGTGTAAACCGCCTGCTTTAATTACCTCATCGTGCCGTTGTTGCCACTGTTGGCGATGCTGCCCGATGACCTGCTCATCTGTACTGTCATCAAGCTCCGCAAGCTCGGCATCAAGGTTACCGCCAAGCACGATATCGGTACCCCGGCCCGCCATGTTGGTGGCGATGGTCACCGCAGAAGACCGACCGGCCTGGGCGACGATCTGGGCCTCGCGTTCGTGCTGCTTGGCGTTGAGCACTTCATGTTTGATTTTGTGTTTCTTCAGCAAGTCGGCCAGCAACTCGGACGTCTCGACAGACGTCGTGCCAACCAGCACAGGCTGGCCACGCGCTGCACAATCCCTGATATCTTCAATAATGGCCTGGTACTTGGCATCCACTTTCAGGAACACCAGGTCGTCGTGGTCCTTGCGTATCATGGGTCTGTGGGTGGGGATAACAACAACTTCCAGGCCATAGATGGACTGGAATTCATAAGCTTCGGTATCCGCCGTGCCGGTCATGCCGGACAATTTCTCATACAGGCGAAAGTAGTTCTGAAAGGTAATCGAGGCGAGTGTCTGGTTTTCTCGCTGTATCGGCACGCCTTCCTTGGCCTCTATCGCCTGGTGCAGACCGTCCGACCAGCGCCGGCCGGCCAGCGTACGCCCGGTGAATTCATCCACAATAACAATTTCATTATCCGTGATGATGTAATCCACATCCTTATGGAACAGGTGGTGGGCGCGTAATCCTGCATTCAGATGATGGACCAGGTTGAGGTTTTGTGCGTGATACAGGCTTTCATCGGCCTTCAACAACCCCCCGCTGACCATCAGTTGCTCCACCTGGGCCATGCCATCTTCGGTCAGATAAATCTGTTTCTGTTTTTCATCAATGGTGAAATCACCTTCAGGCACCTCTTCGGACCCCATTTCCGGGGTTTCGGCAGGCTCCAGGTTAGGCACCAATTGGTTGATACGCGCGTAAAGTTGCGGGGTCTCGTCCGCCGGGCCGGATATGATCAGCGGCGTACGGGCTTCGTCAATCAGGATGGAATCAACTTCATCGACGACGGCAAATGAATGGTCACGCTGCACTTTCTGATCCACCGTAAATGCCATATTGTCACGCAGGTAATCGAAGCCCAGTTCATTGTTCGTGGCATAAACCACCTCACAGGCATACGCAGCACGCTTGGCGCTGGGCGTCATACCTGGAACAACCACACCCACTTCCATATCGAGTGCGTGATATATGGGCCTCATCCAGTCGGCATCACGGCCGGCCAGGTAGTCATTCACCGTTACAACGTGGACACTGTCCCCACTCAGGGCATTGAGGTAGCCCGCCAGCGTGGCCATCAACGTTTTGCCTTCACCGGTTTTCATTTCGGCAATCATGCCCCGGTGAAGCACGATACCACCGATTAACTGAACATCGTAATGGCGCAACCCCAACGTTCTCACACTGGCCTCACGAACCACTGCAAATGCCTCCGGCAACAGGTCATCCAGGGTTTCACCATCCTTGAACCGTTGGCGGAATTCGCTTGTCTTTGCCTTGAGTGCGTCGTCAGAGAGCGCGTTGATCGCTTCTTCAAAGGCATTAACCCGCTCTACAGTCCGGTCCATTTTCTTTACAACGCGCTCATTTCGGCTGCCAAAAATCTTGGTAAACAGTGCATTCAGCATGAGATTTCAGATTTTCCGGATAGGTTATTGAATGGTTTACACCCCGCGATTCAAATGGGGGCGGTTGCTCCGTGATGCAAGTAATTTTAGCAAATGTGCGAAGGAACCTCTGATTTATTCTGAGCGAAGCAGATTGCGCTTCAAAATACCCAGACTCAAAACGTGAATCGCAGGTAATAGCTGGCTATTGACAAGATTTCCAAAGCTGCTGCAGGTCACTTCGTGCATTATACCCGTATACCTGCTACGCGCTATTTGCACGTAGTTCTTGCCGCCGGCACGCAAAGAAGTTAGCTTGTTCATATCATGGTAAATCCTTCAGGCTAACCCAGACAGCGGCCCGCCAACATCAAACCCACGAGCATTCAAAAATTGCTGCAGGACCGCGCCCCGAGTCGGGGCACGACTCAGCAGGATAATTTTGCCCGGATGCTCACCCATGCACGGCTGTTGGATCGCCTTGACAGGATTCTGGCCAGCGTACTGGATACGACCCTGGCGCCCCATTGCCAGGTTGCCGAGTTGCGTGATCATTGCCTTATCCTGGTTTGTTCCAATGCTACGTTTGCCACCCGTATACGCATGCTCGCGCGACCATTGCTTGATTCATTCAGGGAAGAAGGTGAATCCGGAATCGAGCGTATCGAAATACGCATTGCTCCGGTTAACCGCCCCCGGCCCGAAGCCCGTAAACAACGGACTTTATCAGCAGCAGCAGTGCAGGCCCTCGGCCGGTTTGCTGCTGACAGCGGCGATGCAGAAATCCAGGCAATCTTCGCCAGGATAAACGCTCGCCGGAACGGGTAAGTATATTATTTTTACGGAGTTAGAGGGCCTGGGCTGGGTGCAGGTAGGAGATCGGGGCACCCTGTTGCTCTTTGAAGGTAACTTCTTCCCACGCATCGGGTTGCCGCAGCAGTTGCCTTAACAGTTGGTTGTTCAGTTCATGGCCAGACTTGTAACCTGAATAGGCACCGAGAAGGCTGTGACCAAGCAGGTAAAGATCGCCGATGGCATCCAGTACCTTATGCTTGACGAATTCGTCTTCGTAACGCAGCCCATCTTCATTGAGCACCCGGTAATCATCCAGCACAACCGCATTGTCCATACTGCCACCCAATACCAGCTTGCGGTCGCGCAGCATTTCCAGATCACGCATGAACCCGAAGGTGCGGGCACGCGAAATTTCCTTCAGAAAAGACGTGGTGGAAAAATCAATTGAAGCAAAGCTGGTGTGGGATTTAAACACCGGGTGGTTGAATTCGATCTTGAAGGAAACACGAAAGCCTTCATAGGGCTCGAGCCTGGCCCATTTATCCTCAAACTTGTATTCGATGGGTTGAAGAATCCTGATAAAGCGTTTCGCCGCTGACTGCGCCTCTATACCTGCAGACTGAATCAGGAATACAAACGGACCGGCACTGCCGTCCATAATGGGGACTTCAGGCGCACTTAAATCCACATAGGCGTTGTCAATACCCATACCGGCAAAAGCCGATAACAGGTGTTCCACAGTGGCAACCCGCACCTCCCCATTGACCAGCGTCGAAGACATGCTGGTATCGCCAACATGGGTTGCAAACCCTTCAATTTCTACCACCGGATCCAAATCTACACGCCGGAAGACAATGCCTGTATTCACAGCGGCAGGTCGTAAAGTCATAAACACCTTATCGCCGGTATGCAAGCCAACTCCGGTGGCGCGTATGACATTTTTAAGTGTTCGTTGCCTGATCATTATTATGGGCACCATGGCTTTTTATCCAGCGGCATACTATCACAAGCACCTATCCCCAGAAAGAATATTTTATACTTTTTGGCAACAAATGTTGTGAATTAACAACAATTTAACTTGCCCTTAACAAGCACGTTGCATTAGTCCGCCTGGTTCCTTAAAAATGCAGGAATATCAAGGTAGTCAATGTTCCTGTCCTGCGCAAACATATCGGTCGTTTCGGGCTCGCCATAGCGGTGCCTGGCCAGCTCCGGATTGTGGCCATGGTCTTCACCCCCGAGAGCTGTCTCCGCCATACCCGTGGTGCCATTGCGAACGACGTGGATAGTCTTCTCAACTGGCTCTGGCTTACGTTTGACGTGGCTGTCGCCAAGACCGGTGGCAACCACCGTAACGCGAAGCTCGTCACCGATTTCCGGATCAATAACAGTTCCAATTACGACCGTTGCGTCGTCTGAGGCCAGATCTGAAACGGCTGAGCCAATTTCTTCAAATTCCTTCATGGTCAGGTTCATGCCAGCGGTAATATTCACCAGCACGCCGCGGGCGCCCTGAAGATTGATATCTTCAAGCAGGGGGCTTCCGATGGCAGATTGCACCGCCATGATGGCGCGGTCCTCACCCTTTGCCTTGCCTGCCCCCATGACGGCCATACCCATTTCCGACATGACCGTGCGCACATCCGCGAAATCCACGTTAATCAAGCCCTGGCGTGTAATCAGTTCCGCAATGCCCTGCACTGCGCCCTGCAATACATCATTGGCAGCCTTGAAAGCATTCAACAGCAGTGCGTCCTCTCCAAGTACTTCAGGTAACTTGGAATTCGGAATGGTGATCAACGAATCTACATGTTTGGATAGCTCCTCAATACCGGCTTCTGCAATCGTCATCCGCCTTTTGGCTTCAAAGTGAAAAGGCTTGGTGACAACTGCAACGGTCAGAATGCCCATCTCCTTGGCAGCCTGGGCAATTACCGGCGCTGCGCCGGTGCCAGTGCCGCCACCCATACCGGCGGTTATGAATACCATATCCGCACCTTCGATCATTTCAATAATGCGGTCACGGTCCTCCAGCGCCGCCTGGCGGCCGACTTCCGGGTTGGCGCCCGCACCCAGGCCCTTGGTTACACTCGAGCCAATCTGCAGCAATGTACGGCCTTTGAACTCCCGCAAAGCCTGGGCGTCCGTATTGGCCGCGATAAACTCGACTCCATCAATATTCGCTTCGATCATCTGCGAAACTGCGTTGCCACCGCCTCCGCCTACTCCAATGACCTTGATTTCCGCACTCGGCGTATAATTTTCTACTAATTCAAACATTTTTATATCTCCTCTCGCTCACCGTTTATTTGTTAAAACTCACCTCGAAACCAACTCTGTATCCTCGCCAGTAAGGAATCACCACCCCCTGGCACTGCCAGGTTGCGGCTACTATCCGCCTGACTGCCATAAAGCAGCAGGCCGACACCGGTCGCATGTACCGGGTTAGAAACCACATCAGAAAGACCGGTCACATATTGCGGCGTGGCCAGTCTGACCGGCATATGGAAGATTTCTTCCGCAAGGTCTACTGCCCCTTCCATTTTCGCCGCGCCGCCGGTCAGCACCATGCCTGATGCCACCACATTCTCGAATCCGCTGCGGCGCAACTCACTGAGTACCAGGGAATACAGCTCCCGGTAGCGCGCCTCAACCACCTGCGCCAGGGTCTGCCTGGCCAGTTGCCGTGAAGTCCGGTCCCCGACACTGGGGACGCGGATGCTTTCATCACTGCCTGCAAGCTGCTCCAGCGCACAGGCATATTTGATCTTGATGTCTTCGGCATGTTGCGTGGGGGTACGCAGGGCAACCGCGATATCGTTGGTAACCTGATCACCTGCTATCGGAATACAGGCCGTGTGGCGAATGGCGCCATCTGAAAAAATTGCGATATCGGTCGTACCGGCACCAACATCTACCAGGCACACCCCCAGGGCCTTTTCGTCATCGCTCAAGGCCGCATAGCTGGCGGCCAGCGGTTGCATGATCAATTCGTCTACCGCGAGACCACAGCGAGCCACGCACTTGCCGAGATTCTGTGTTGCGCTTACGGCTGCGGTAACAACATGCACATGGGCTTCAAGCCGCACACCGGCCATGCCGATGGGCTGACGGATGCCATCCTGGTTGTCGAGTACGTATTCCTGCGGCAAAACGTGCAAAATTCTCTGATCAGCAGCTACCGGCACAGCACGGGCGGCCTCAAGCACACGCTCGACATCACCTTCACTGACTTCCCGATCCTTGATTGCTACCGTGCCATCTGAATTCAGGCTGCGGATATGGTTGCCGGAGATACCGGCGAACACTGAGTGGATTTCACAACCCGCCATCAGCTCCGCCTCTTCCACGGCACGCTGAATCGCCTGTTCCGTCGAAGTCATGTCAACGACGACCCCGCGCCGGAGTCCGCGTGACGGATGGGATCCAAGCCCAATCACTTCCACAGAGCCATCTGTCTGCAATTCACCCACGATAGCCACGATCTTTGAGGTCCCGATGTCCAGCCCCACGACCAGCGATTTTTCAGTTTTTTTCGGCATAATTTCCCACAATCTTGTCCAGGTTCTGTGGCCATAAAACAGCAAAACCGTTGGTATAACGCAGGTCGATGCTGACCGGTGGCAGTAGCCGGTCCCGCATCAACCCACCCCATGTGGCCACCAGCATGTCCAGTTTTCCAAATATGTCACCCTTGCCAAACCTGACCTCGGTACCGCCACTTAAACGGGCGGACCATGATCCGCGTGGGTCCAGGGTCAGGTATTCAATTTCCTGGCCAATGTGCGCCAGCACGTCATCAAACGTTCTCCAATTCTTAAATACCAGGTCCAGTTGGCCGCCCGGACTCCGCAACCATGGCAACCCCTGGATTTCATCCGCTGCCGGTACGGTAAACTTTTGCCCGTTGGCGGCCAGCAACTGACCATCGGTCCAGTGTGCAACGGGCGTGTACTCGTGAATCGTGACCCGTATCGTATCTGGCCAGCGTTTCTGGACTGATACTGCGGAAACCCAGGCCATCTCACTGGCTGTCTCACGCATGAATCCTGGTTCAACTGTGAAAAAGCTGCCTTTGGCCAGCGGCGTAAGCCTGACCCTGACCTGTTCCGCGCTGACACGCTCAAAAGGACCATCGATTTCCAACCAGCGGATTGGCCAACGCTCCTGTGCGACCATACCCGCGTAGACCCAGACCACACCGGTACTGGCAATTCCGAACAAAACCAGGGTGATAATCACGCCGGTACTGAAAGCCAGGCTGCGGTGCCGTAAGGCCTGTTTCCTGCCAAAACTCACGGACCGGTACTCACAAGCTACTCTCCAGAATTCTCCACACCAATTCATCAAAACCAATGCCAATTTGAGCTGCTGCCTGAGGCACGAGACTGTGGCTGGTCATACCGGGTGTGGTGTTGGCCTCAAGAAACCAGGCTTTACCGTGCCCGTCCAGAATAAAGTCCACCCGGCCCCAACCCGAGCAATCCAAAGCCTGGAAAGCATCCATGGAAAGAGCCTGCAGCTTTTGTTCGACATCCAGCGGCAAACCACTGGGACAAAAGTAGCGGGTTTCGTCAGATTCGTACTTGGCCGTGTAATCATAAAAATCACGCGCTGTTTCAATTCGAATAAGCGGCAATACAAGATCGCCGATAATACCGGCGAAATACTCATTGCCTTTTACTTCCGGTTCGATGATCACTGTCTCACAGTACGCATGCGCCAGCGCAATAGCCGGGGGTATATCGCCTGCTTGTACTACTCTGGTGACGCCGATGCTGGAGCCCAGCCCGGCTGGTTTGACGAACAGCGGCAAACCCCACTCACCGGTAAAATCATCGACTGACTCTTCCAGGCTTCGCCCGCCGTGTTCGATCTGCCCATGCTTGATCAGCCCGAACGGCGGCGTACAGATTCCCTGCCTTTGCCAAACCCATTTGGAGTGGACTTTGTCCATACTCAGAGCCGAACCCAGCAAACCCGCCCCGGTTACCGGTATCTGCATCAGTTGCAGGGCACCCTGTATCGCGCCGTCTTCACCGCCCGGGCCATGTACCAGGTTAAATACGCGGTCCACGCGGTCGGCAGATATGGCCTCGAACAATGCACTGCTGCCATCAAACATCTCCGCCTGGATATGCTTGCGCCGCATTGCAGCCAATACTGCCCGGCCTCCATCCAGCGAAACATCCCGTTCGGCACTATCACCCCCGACCAACAAGCCGACCTTGCCAAAGTGATCCGGGTTCGCCGTTTTAAGCGCTGCAACCAGGCTCATGCCGCTGCATCCATTCCGAAGCCGGTATCACGCAAGTCCTGTGCAACCTGCCCGATGCTCCCGGCGCCCATCAGCAACAACAAATCACCATCTTTGAGCAAAGCCGGCAACGCTGCCGCCAGCGTCGATACGTCACCGATCAGTATCGGGTCAACCGCCCCGCGTGCGCGGATGGAATTACATAAGGCCGCACTGTCTACTCCCTCAATACGCGCCTCACCTGCTGAATATATGTCGGTCAATACCACGACATCTGCCGTGGACAGGACACGACTGAACTCATCAAATAACCTGAAGGTGCGGGTGTAACGGTGTGGCTGAAAGACGGCAACAATACGGGTTGCCGGCCAGCCCTTTCGCGCTGCTGTGATGGTCGCTTCCAGTTCAGACGGGTGGTGACCATAGTCTTCAATGGCCCGCACCGTACCTTTACCGAACGGTAATTCCCCTATCTCCGCAAAGCGACGCCCAACGCCCTTGAATTCCCGCAGACAAGCGACGATGGCCTTTACATCAAGGCCAATCTCCCAGGCAACTGCAATTGCGCCCAAGGCGTTGCGGACATTATGCAAACCAGGGAGATTGACCGTTACATCGAACGGTTCAGACGGCTGCGGCAAGTGCACGCGGAACGACATATTGCGCCCGGCCTGCTGCACATCGGTCGCCCGTATGTCGGCAATTTCTGCAAGGCCAAAGGTCACCACAGCACGGCTCACATCTGGAATCAACGATTCAATTTCCGGATCGTCAATACATAAAATGGCCGTGCCGTAGAAGGGTAAATGCTGCAGGAATTTCAGGAAAGCCCTTTTCAGATTCTCGAAACTGTTGGCATAACTTTCCAGATGATCCCTGTCAATATTGGTGACCAGGGCAATGGTCGGCTGCAGCAGCAGGAATGAACCGTCGCTCTCATCTGCCTCCGCCAACAGGTATTCACCCTCCCCCAGTCGGGCATGGCTGCCCCAGGCGTTAACCACGCCTCCAATCACAAAGGTCGGGTCTAAGCCCGCTTCGGCCAACAAGCTCGCCGCCAGGCTGGTAGTCGTTGTTTTGCCATGCGTGCCGGCAACTGCTATCCCGCGTTTGAAGCGCATCAGCTCTGCCAGCATTTCAGCCCGGGGTACGACCGGTATCCGCGCCTCCCTGGCTGCCAGTACTTCAGGGTTGTCTTCCGGTACAGCAGTGGATACCACCAGCACATCCACGCCCTCGACATGGGCGGCATCATGTCCGTGAAAGATTTTCACACCGAGGCTCCCGAGATGCCGTGTAACCCTGGACTTGTTCAGATCAGAGCCGCTGACATCAAAACCCTGGTTGGCCACCACCTCGGCAATTCCATTCATGCCGGCACCGCCCACGCCAACGAAGTGAATCCGTCTGATGCGTCTCATCGGGCGCAGGTGCCCGGCATGCATGGTGGTGGTTAGCATGGTATCAGGCGTGGTCATACGCCAACCCATTCGGTGCAGGCTTCGACCACTCTTTCTGCTGCATTTGGCAGTGCCTGGTTTCTTGCAGAGACCGCCATGGACAGCAACACATTGCGATCGGAAATCAGTGGCGTCAGTGCTGTCGCTACCCGTTGCGCGTCCAGCGAAGCCTGGGGCAGGATAATCGCTGCACCGACCGATGACAGGTATTCGGCATTCCGCGTCTGATGGTCATCAACTGCATGGGCGAAAGGCACCAGCACAGCGCCCAGGCCGGCAGCGGCCAGTTCTGCCACGGTCAGTGCGCCTGCCCTGCATATCACCAGATCTGCCCAGGCATATGCTGCGGCCATGTCATTGATAAACGGCTTGACATCGGCAGCCACGCCGGCAGAGGCATAGGCTTCCAGCGCTTCATCCAGACGTCTGGCACCGGCCTGGTGCTGAATTTCAATTTGCGGGGTCCCAGGCTGATCATCCTGGAGCAACAACGCCAATGCTGCCGGTATGACCCGGTTCAATATGCGGGCTCCCTGGCTACCGCCTGTCACCAATATTCTGACCGGGCCGCGGCGGCCACCCAGGCGTATATTCGGCTCAGTGATGGCCGCAACTTCACGCCGAACGGGATTGCCGATGTCCTCGGGGTGCATGGCTGCTGGAAATGTGTCCGGGAAACCCTGCAGTACTTTGCGGGAAATATGCGCCAGCATGCGATTGGTCAGCCCGGGTACGCGGTTTTGCTCATGCACCAGCACAGGTATGCCCTTGGTCCAGGCCGCGATGCCACCCGGTGCCGCGACATAGCCGCCGAAACTGACAGCACATCCCGGCCGGTTTGCTTCCAGCAGGCGACGCGCCTGCCAGACTGCTTTTAACAGTAGCAAAGGCATTCGAATCCAACGGAGTAATCCCTTGCCCCGCAAACCGGTTATGGCGACGAGGTCAAGGTCAATACCAGCCTCGGGCACCTGGTGGGTTTCCATGCCGCCCTGTGCGCCCAGCCAGCGCACCGGAATATCCCGTTGCCGGAGGGCATCCGCCACCGCGAGACCCGGAAAGATGTGTCCACCGGTACCTCCCGCCATGATCAGCACGCCCCGGCCGCCCGACTTCATCTGTGTGGCCTTCATTTGCGCGCCCCCGCTGTATTGGCCACACGGGCAATCTTCAGGGGTGCGTCGCGATCAAGTTCATAGCGAATCCTGAATACGATACCCAGCGCAAGGAAGGTCATCAGCACACTGCTGCCACCGGAACTGATCAGGGGCAGCGTCAAGCCCTTGGTGGGTAGAATACCCAGATTCACACCCATGCTGATTAACGCCTGCAGGCCTATCCACAGCCCGATGCCGTACGCGACGTTGCCCGCGAAAGGCTTGCCGGCCCGATGGGCCATCAAGCCAATACTCATAATGCGTGCAACCAGCAACATGAACATGGAGAGTATGAAAATAACACCCAGCAGGCCGAACTCCTCGGCCAGCACGGCAAATATGAAATCTGTATGCGCCTCGGGCAAATAGTACAATTTCTGGATGCTGGCACCGAGGCCGACACCAAACACTTCACCCCGGCCCACAGCAATCAATGCCTGGGTAAGCTGGAAACCGCTGTTATACGGATCTGCCCAAGGATCAGTAAAGCTGATAATTCGCCGTAACCTGTAAGGCTCCAGGGCAGCGAAACCGAACGCCGGCAATGTCAGCATGCCCAGTACCAGGATATGCCGCCAGGCAGCGCCGGCCAGCCACACCATACCACCGACAATGGCAGTGATTACCGCCGCACTACCCATATCCGGCTGAACCAGCAGGATCCCGGTCAACATCGCTGCCAACAGCAAGGGCTTGAGTGTGTCAAAGAACCTGACCCTGACCATGTCCGCCTTGCGTACCAGGTAACCGGCCATGTAGATAATGACCATCACCTTGACGGCTTCTACTACCTGGAAGTTGGCAATACCCAGGTTTATCCAACGTGCACTGCCGTTAACACTGCGCCCGATACCAGGAATAAAAACCAGCAGCAAGACCAGTGCGGATACCCACATCAACGGTCTGCTGATGCGTTCAAGAAAAGCGATCGGAATGACCCGGAGGGTCGAGGCCAGGGCCAGGCCAAGCAGGATATAAATGATATGGCGCACCAGGTAATAAGATGTGCTGACACCCTGGCTCTGTGCGATTGCAATCGATGCAGACCCGACCATTACCAACCCGGATGCAACCAGCAGTAACACGGGCACAAGCAGCCATGGGTCTACCTGCACGGCCCTGCCGGGATGGTAGCCACGCTGGGCCTGTTGATGGTGTGGGGTTGTTCTCATCGTATCTTCAGCGTCGCCAGGCCAGCCAGTACCAGGATCACCGATATAATCCAGAAGCGCACAATAACCCGTGGTTCCGGCCAGCCCTTCAATTCGAAATGGTGATGAATGGGTGCCATACGAAAAATCCTGCGACCGGTGAGCTTGAAGGAAGCCACTTGTAAGATCACAGAAACGGTCTCCATGACGAAAACCCCCGCCATCAAGGTAAACACCAGTTCCTGCCGGACGATGACCGCTATCAGCCCCAGTGCAGCACCCATGGCGAGCGCACCGATATCCCCCATGAAAACCTGTGCGGGATACGTGTTGAACCACAGGAAACCCAACCCGGCGCCGGCCAGTGCACCCGTATAAATCGCCAATTCACCGGCGCCGGCAATATAGGGTATGGAGAGATAATCCGAAAATACGGCGTGGCCGGTAACATAGGCAAAAATGCCCAGTGCCACTGCGATAAAAACGGCCGGCATGATCGCCAGTCCATCCAGGCCGTCAGTCAGATTGACTGCGTTGGAGAATCCCACAATAAAAAAGTAGGTTACTACGATGTAACCCATGCCCAGGGGAATAACAACACCCTTAAAAAACGGCACGATCAGCGCGGTCTCAGCGGGAGATTGCGCCGTCGCATACAGGTATACAGCCGCGCTCAGACCTGCAATGGACTGAAAAAGATATTTCCAGCGACCCGCCAGGCCTGCTGAATCCTGCAGCACCAGTTTCTTGTAGTCATCCACCCAACCAATAGCGCCAAACACCAGCGTCACCAGCAAGACAGTCCATACATAGCGGTTACTCAGGTCTGCCCATAGCAATGTAGAGACAACGATGGAAAAAAGGATCAGGGCGCCGCCCATGGTTGGTGTGCCTGCCTTGGAGAAATGTGACTCCGGCCCCAGTTTTCTGATCGGCTGGTGCACCTGTTTTTTAACCAGCCTGCGAATGAACGCCGGACCCAGCAACAGCGATATGGCCAGTGCCGTCAGGGTGCTGAGAATGCCCCGTAAAGTAATGTAGGAGAAGACACTGAAATCCGGGTTGAACTCAGCCAGCCAGTTGAACAGTTCCAGCAACATCAGCTATTTACCTCCAGGCTGTCGATCTCTTGATATTCGTGCCCGTTGGAGATCGCCCCGTTTGAGATCGCATGGACAATTTGTTCCATACCCATGGAACGGGAGCCTTTTACGAGGCAGGCTACACCCGGCTTCAACTCGGCGCGCAAGGCCTTGATCAAACCATCCCGGCTGTCGAAATGTGCTGCCATTTCTCCGAAAGCATCAACAGTTGCCGTACTGGCGTCACCCAGCGCGAACAGCCGTTTGACCCCGAGGGAGCGCGCGGCATCACCGAGTTCAGCGTGCATTTTGCGGCTGTTATCACCCAGTTCCTGCATATCGCCCAACACCAGCCATGGCTCACCGCTCTGACTGGCGAGAACCTGCAACGCTGCGTACAGGGATGCCGGGTTGGCGTTGTAGGTGTCATCTATGACGGTCCAGCCGGCATTTGCGCATACCAGGCTGAGACGCCCCGGCACCGGTTTAACCGTTTCGAGGCCGGTCTTGATGTCCATGATCGGAATATCAAGCGCCAGGCAGGCCGCAGTGGCAGCCAGCGCATTGCTCAGGTTGTGTTCTCCGGGCAAAGGCAGGTGCACCTGGAAATCACCAACGGGCGTGGCAATGACTATGCCATCCCCACAAAGGCCGCCGCTGGCAGAGTCTGTTCCGGCCCGTTTGATTTGTATATCACCGGCACCGGTGCCGGCAAAGAAACGGGTCTTGCCGGCGGTATTGATGCCTTGCCACAGACCCACCCAGGGCTCTGCAGAATTCATGACAGCGGTGCCGCTTTCGGCAAGCGCAGCATAGAGCTCGCCCTTGGCGCGGGCCACACCCTGCTCATCAATAAATCCCTGCAAGTGCGCCGGGCCGATATTGGTTACAACCCCCACATCCGGCCTCGCAATACCGGCAAGATAGGCGATATCACCCGGATTGCTGGCACCCATTTCAAGCACCGCGTAGTCATGCGAGTTCCGCAACCGGAACAGCGTTAACGGCAGGCCCAGTTCATTGTTGAAATTGCCGTCAGTGGCCAGCACCGCACCACTTTGCCTGAGAATACTGGCTATCATTTCTTTGACAGTGGTTTTACCGTTGCTACCGGTAATGCCCACGACTTTTGCCCGGCATTGTTGCCGCCAGTGTGCCGCCAACCTGCCGAGCGCGGCCAGCACGTCAGGCACCTGCAAAGTCGCAATGGGTGATTCCACATCACGCTTCACCAGCACCGCAACTGCCCCCCGTTCCAGTGCCTGGGGGATGTAATCATGGCCATCAAAAGTCTCACCGGGTAGTGCTGCGAACAGCATTCCCGGAGCCACCTGCCGACTGTCCGTGGTGATGCCGGTCAAGACAAGGTCAGTCTGGACCGGCCCGCATTCCAGCACTGTGGTAGCTACGCTGAGTTTCATCTGAATCATGCGGCACCCCCCAGCGCGGAAAGAATCGCAGATTCGTCACTGAATGGGATTTTCCTGCCACCAATCTCCTGCCAGGTTTCATGACCTTTGCCGGCCACCAGTACAATATCTCCGGGCTGGCAATCTGCAATGGCCTTCTGAATGGCAGCCGCCCGGTCTGGTTCAACCGTCGCCTTGCCGGGGCTTTCCAGCCCGGCCATGACATCCTCGATGATCTTGGCGGCTGATTCATCACGCGGATTATCGCTGGTGACAAATACATCATCTGCCAGCAACTCTGCGGCGCGCCCCATTTGCGGGCGTTTTCCCTGGTCCCGGTTACCCCCGCAACCAAACACACAAACCAGCCTGCCGTTAAGGTGCGCACGTACTGCCTGCAGTGCGTGCTCAAGGGCATCCGGCGTGTGTGCATAGTCCACCACCACCACTGGCTGCCCCATTTCTCCGCCCAGGCGCATCATACGGCCAGGCACCGGTTCCATTATCTCCAACTGATGCAGAACCTTGCTCCAGGGCATCCCCAGCAGTGCCAGTGTCCCGGCGGTTGCCACCAGATTGGAGGCGTTGAATTCTCCCAACAGGCAGGTGCGGAAGTCTTCTGAACCCCATGGGCCGTCAATCCGAATGGTCATCCCATTGATATCCATGGAACGGACTTCGGCCCTCAACTCCGCGCCTGTGTGCAGGCCAAAGCTGAGCATTTGCATGCCACCATTCAACTCACCAAACCATTTTTTCCCCAGTTCGTCGTCGTGGTTGATAATGGCAAAAGCCGGTGCGTAGTCCGTAAACAGGCGTCGTTTGGCAGCGGCATAGTCTGCCATGTCACCGTGGTAATCCAGGTGGTCGCGGCTGAGGTTGGTGAAAACAGCGGCGTCAAACTGAACGGTCTGGCAGCGACACTGCTGCAGGGCATGGGATGAAACCTCCATGGCAAGGTGCTCAACATCGGCCTTCAGGCAATCTGCCAGCACCCGCTGAAGACGGATGGCATCAGGCGTAGTGCGCTCCCCGCTCCGTAAGTGGCCAACTGGCCCGTAGCCCAATGTTCCTACCATGCCCGCGTTGCCGTAGACGCGCTGCCAGGACTGCGCCAAAAAATGTGCAACCGAGGTCTTGCCATTGGTGCCCGTGACACCGGCTATCATCATTTGCTCAGAAGGCGCACCATAGTAGCGCGAGGCCAACTCACCCAACTTGTCACCAAGGCCCAGGACTTCGACAGCCGGCACATCCAGTTCCGGCAGTGGTTGCAAACCATCGTGAATAACGGCCACCGCACCGGCCGCAACGGCAGCGCGCGCATAATCCAGTCCATGGCCCGACAGGCCCTGCACCGCTACAAAAGCCTCGCCAGGTTCAATCAGCCGATTATCCAGGCAAATGCCGGTGAGCCGGACTGCGGGTACTGAACCAACCCAGCCTTCCAGTAGTTCATGCAGCAGCATTGGCATGGTCATTGACCACCTGTACCATCGGCAGCACTGGCCAGCATCGCAGGGTAGTCATCCGGCGGGATATTCAACAGCCGCATGGCACCGGTCATGACCTTGGAAAACAACGGCGCCGCCACCAGTCCGCCATAGTATTCTTCACCGCTTGGATCATTGATAACCACGACGCTGACCAGCCTGGGGTTGCTGACCGGCCCGAAACCGACAAAACTGGCCACGTACCGCGAGGCTGCATAGCCCGATGCACTGGCCTTGTGGGAGGTGCCGGTTTTACCGGCAATGCGATAATTTGGCACCCGTGCTCTCTTACCCGTCCCGTTATCACCGGTTACCGTTTCCAGCATGGCAGCTATCGTATTTGCGATACGCGGATCAATGACCGAAACGGGTGGATTACTGGAACCCTGGATAAAAGCAGGCTGCCGCAGCTTGCCGCCATTGGCGATCGCAGCATAGGCCTGTGCCAGTTGTAGCGGCGTTGCAGAAACCCCGTAGCCATAGGAGATAGTCGCCTGTTCCAACCGCCTCCAGCGACGATAATTGCGCAGTACGCCGGCGGATTCACCGGGGAACCCGGTCCCCGTAGCCTCTCCAAACCCGAAGCGGCTGTAGGTATCCCACATTTGTTCTGGCTTCAACTGAAGTGCCAGCCGGGTCACGCCGACATTGCTGGACTTGGTCAGAACACCGGTAACATCCAGCAAACCGTAGTTTCTATGGTCGCGAATGGTGTGGCCGGAAATCACAATGTACCCCGGTGATGTGTCCACCGGTGTGGTGGGTACTGCTATGCCATTCTCAAGCACGGATGCGATCGCGATCGGCTTCATCACTGAACCCGGCTCAATCACATCGGTGACCGCCCGGTTGCGCATGCCATCGGTGTCATGCCCCGGGTCGTTGGGGTTATAGGATGGCTGGTTGACCATCGCCAGCACTTCACCGGTATTTACATCGAGGACCACGACACTTCCAGAGCGTGCACCATGCTGCAGTACAGTACTTTTCAGTTCGCGGTATGCCAGGTATTGCAATCGCCGGTCGATGGTCAAGTGAAGATCCTGACCGGGCTGGGATTCCTTGATCAGGGCCACTTCCTCAACCGCTTCGCCTTTGCGGTTCCTGATCACACGCTTGCTGCCCGGACTGCCGGCCAGCCATTTGTCGTAAGCAAGCTCCAGGCCTTCCTGTCCTACGTCATCGATATTGGTAAAACCGATGACATGAGAAGCAATCTCACCTGCGGGATAAAAGCGCTTGTATTCTTTCTGTAAATACACACCAGGAAGATCAAGCGCGGATATCTGTGCCGTTACTTCCGGATTCAGGCGTCTTTTCAGCCACACGAACTCCTTGCCGGCCCGTTGCGTCAGCTTGCGTTCAATATCATCGGCATCGGCATTGAGCAGCAGCGCCAAGGATTCTATTTTTTCCGGGTACTCAAGTAGCTGACGTGGATTAACCCAGACAGAATCAACCGGTGTGCTGACCGCCAGTGGCTCACCGTTGCGGTCGCTGATGACACCCCTGGTTGATGGAATAGTGACCTCCCGCAAAAACCGGGCCTCTCCCTGACCCTGCAGGAAGTCAGTCTCCATGACCTGTAAATTGACTGCACGTGCAATCAATGCAATCGAATATAGTAGAAATATCAGTAGCATGGCATATAGCCTGCTGCTGGGTGCGATCTGCTTGTTGCGTGTGCTCAAGGCCGTATCACCAGTATATGTGTCTTGTCGGGTTGCTTCATACGCAGAACCCTACGTGCCTTTTTTTCAATCTGACTGGCATCTGCCAACCACCCCTGCTCTATCTGCAGGCGACTCCATTCTTCCAGTCCCTCATCCTGCTGTGACTCCAATGCACTCAGCTCCACTGCCAGCAGGCGGCTCTGGTGCCGGTTGTAAACCACGCCCAGCGCACTGCTGATGTCCGCAAGCAGAACGAGAACTAATATCAGAATTTGCGATCTCAACCTACTTTCTCCGCAACCCTCATAATTGCACTGCGTGCGCGGGGATTTGCGGAGATTTCGTGTTTGGAGGGGCGCACAGCCTTGCCAATCAACTTCAGGCTTGGGGACCAGTCCGGATGTTCAGGAATGTTACGGCGGACCTTGCCTGGTCTCGCTGCTTCGCGAAAAGCCCGCTTGACCAGACGATCCTCCAAGGAGTGAAAACTGATGACTACCAATCTTCCTCCCGGGCGCAACTGCCTGATTGCTGCCTCCAACCCAGCGGCCAGATCACCCAATTCGGTATTGACAAAAATCCGGATTGCCTGGAAGCATCGTGTTGCCGGATGCTTTTTTTCCCGCTTACCTATCGTATTTTCGATAAGTTCCGCCAGTTGAGTGGTCGTTTCCAAACATTGCTGCTGCCGGACCTTCACGATACTCCTGGCAATCCTGCGCGCATGGCGCTCCTCTCCAAACTCCCAAAGCACACGGGATATTTCCCGCTCCGGTGCATCAACAAGCCAGCAGGCCGCTGACACACCCTTTGTTGGATCCATCCGCATATCCAGCGGGCCATCCCGGTTAAAAGAAAAGCCCCGTTCCGGATCGTCCAGTTGTGGTGAAGAAACTCCAAGATCCAGCAAAATGCCATCCAGGTTTCTTTCTATTTCCCATTCCTGAACCATGCGGTCCATCTCCGCAAAACTACCCTGGACAATGGAAAATCTCGGATCCTCGGACCATTCTTCCATTCCCGCGAGTATCGCTTGCGGGTCCTTATCCAGGGCAAATAAGCGTCCCTGCCCGGTCAGTCCGGCCAAAATGGCCCGACTGTGTCCTCCTCTGCCAAAGGTCGCATCAACATAGGTTCCGTCTTGCCGAACCCTGAGCGATGAAACGGCTTCTTCCAGCAATACCGGATGATGCTGGAGAGTGTTCATCTGTCCCGGTTACACCTCTGGTCTAGTATTCCATACAGCCCCTGACCCGGTCTTTCGGCAACACCGGCCTGCTACAACACCAGCCGGGCCATTTCTGCTGATGCGGTCTCATCCAGATTTTCCTCTTCTTCACGTTTCTGGTTGAGCGTGTTTTCATTCCAAATCTCAAACCGACCACCCATGCCGAGCATAACAACACGTTTTTCCAGGCCGGTTACGTCACGCAGGCTCGGCGGCAATAAAATTCTGCCACTGCCATCAGGCTCCACGGCCGTGGCACTGCCTACCAGCCGTCGCTGCAGACTCCTGTGGCGGGAATTCAGGCTCGGCAGGGCCATGACTTCATCACGCACACGCTGCCATTCTTTTTCGAGGTAAAGCCACAGTGCACCTGAATCAAACGCACTGTAGGTAAGCACCATGTGGTTTCCGCATTGCGCTTTGAGGTCATCGCGGTACCGCATCGGTATGGCGAGACGCCCTTTGGCATCCAGGTTAATCGTTGTTTCACCAAAAAACACTTGATTCCCACTTAAGTGTACTTTTTACCACAAATTCCCACATTTATGCACGATAGTAGCTGAAAGCAACAATGTCAAGGAGGATAAAGGGATTAGAACAAGATAAAAGGGCGGATAAACGACATAATTATGACAAACTCAAGGCGTCGCTGTGGGCCAAAATCCCACATCTTGTGTTTAACCCCCAAAACTGCCCCACATATTGTGGTCTGATTACCAGTTTGTTGCAGGCAGGATAGCGTGGCTATCCTGTGCATTTGTTCAGGGTCTGTTTTTACCCGTCCAGCTTCGTGGTACCGATAAGGAGTGGGAGCCGGCCGGTAAGCCGGGTTCTGTCGTGGACAATCATTCATCTGGGATGGCTGTCACCAGCATCCTCAAGCGACCTTCCTATTTGGTCTTGCTCCGAGTGGGGTTTACCATGCCGCAAGCTGTTGCCAGTTGCGCGGTGCGCTCTTACCGCACCATTTCACCCTTACCTGCCCGCACCAGTAATAGCGCGGCAGGCGGTATATTTTCTGTTGCACTTTCCGTAGGCTCACGCCCCCCAGGCGTTACCTGGCACCCTGCCCTGTGGAGCCCGGACTTTCCTCCTTCCCGCACACGATGCGGAAACGCGATTGCCTGGCCGACTCCCGGCGGCTATTGTCCCCTAACCATGGCTGTATTGCCAATTATTGATCCAGCAAGCGGTAGACCTCCCTGCGTGACACGTCATGCAGTTTCGCGGCAACCCGCGCTGCCTGGGAGGCCGGCAGATACGCTATCAAGGCGGTTGCCATATTGAGTGCGGCGGACATGGCCCCGCCCTGGCTGCCCGCAAAACCATCAACCACAATAACAAACTCACCTTTCGTCTGGTGTTGGTCCTGGCTGAGACTTTTGCAGATTTCCGCCAGGGGCGCCCGCAAAACGGTCTCAAATTTCTTCGTCAACTCCCTGCATACCGCAACCAGGCGCCCACCACCAAGAATTTCTGCCATGTCACTGATCGTTGCTTCGATGCGGTGACTGGATTCAAAAAATAATAATGTCCTGGGTTCAGTGGCCAGTGTCCCCAGCCTTTTTTTCCTGGCTGCAGACCTGGATGGCAGAAACCCTTCAAATACGAACCGGTCAGGCGGTAAACCCGCAATTGAAAGCGCGGCGGTGACAGCACTGGGGCCAGGCAGTGAAAAAACCGGTAAGCCGGCCTCCCGTGCCGCACGCACCAACCGGTAACCCGGATCGGAAATAAGCGGCGTTCCGGCATCAGAAATCAATGCCACAGACGCACCTGCGCGGATACGCTCCAGAACCTGTCCCGCAACCCGGGCTTCATTGTGCTCATGCAACGCCAGCATTGGGGTAGTGATTGAGTAATGCGATAACAGCACACGGGAGTGACGGGTATCTTCAGCAGCAATCAGGTCGACCCCGGACAGGATCCTTACCGCCCGGTAGGAAATATCCTCCAGGTTTCCGATCGGGGTGGCTACAACATAAAGACCGGTTTGCGACATAACAGCGCTCTCAAAAATGTTAAAGTTGTGGCGTCAAGTAATCTCTTTCGGCCAGCTCATGCAGCGTAGCAGATATAGGTTATCATTCTGCTGCCATTAACTTTCAGAATTTATTTTATGCCGCCACGTATTTTCCACGCTCTGCTAATTTCGCTTGTACTGATGGTCCTCACAGCGTGTGGCACCAACGCAACCAGGCGGGATGAAGGAGGCTCATCCAGGCAACTTGCTGAGCAAGGGGCACAGTACCGGCTGAATCTGCAGCGCGATTATGCCGACACAAGCCTGGTTGAGGTTGCAAAATTAGCAGCGGGCATGGATACCTTCCAGCCCGATCTTGCACTGGAAATTCTGTACTCGCTCGAATCCATTCCTTCCGACCGGTTAAAAGCCCTGATAGATCAACAAACGCTTGCTCCAGAGTTGACCGAATGGCTCGAGTTGGCACTGCAAATTCGTGCAGTCGTAATATCCGGCTACCCAGGCTCAAGCGCCGCCAGGGAGTGGGCCAGCGACCAGCATGGACATCTGGTCAAGCAAAGTGATTTTTCTGCGCTCGTGGCCAGCTATCGTGCACGCTTCCCCGTTCCGGCGCGGGTGGCAGTGCTGCTGCCCGCCAATGGCCCCCTGTCGAGCGCCGCCAAAGCCATCCGCGATGGCATCATGAGCGCCTACCTAGACCAGCCAGGTGATTCTGTCATCCGCTTTTACGCCAGCGGACAAAGCAGTGAATCAGCCATCGCTGCCTATCAGCAGGCACTTGATGACGGCGCCATGCAAATTATTGGCCCGTTGCGTATTGACTCTACCCGTATGATCGGCAATCTTGCCGGCGTAACCACCCCTGTACTGTTATTAAATGATAAAGCCCCAGCGAGCAATGCCCCGGGGGATAGCGCCCCCGGAATTGCGGGTGAGACAGACGGTGCAGGCATAGTGAACAGCCTGTCACTTTCAGCGACTGAAGAGGCAGCGGTAATTGCTGCCAGAGCGCTGTCACAGGGACAGACTGAAGCCATTGTGATGGTCCCGGATAATGCCTGGGGAAAACGTATTGAGGCTGCTTTTCGCACAGCTTTTGAACAGGGTGATGGCCAAATTGTCGCCAGCGCCCGCTTTAATACTAAAATAAGTGATCACAGCGCCATGCTGACACGACTGCTGAAAATCGATGCAAGTCGACAGCGCAAATCAGACTTGCAATCCTGGCTCGGCGTACCCCTGTCTTTCGCGCCCACTCGCCGCCATGACTTTGACTTTATCTTTATGGTCGCTAACCCCATTGAAGGCCGGGAGCTCAAACCCCTGTTACGCTTCCATGGCGCCGGTGATGTGCCGGTCTACGCGATGGGCCGTATCTTCAGCGGCCGGCTGAATCGCGCCTCCGACCAGGATCTCAATGGCATTGTGTTCCCAGCCACCCGCTGGCAGTTACAGACACTGGACAACTCCACCCATGCCCGGGAGCGCATTAATCTGGCGAGTGTTCGCGGTGGAGCCTACGGCAACCTGTATGCACTCGGCCTGGACGCCTGGCGTTTACTGCCATGGCTACCCCTGCTGCGTAAGGATCCTGATTTATGGTTTCCTGGCGAGGTCGGCACGTTGAAACTGCAGGCAGATGGCAGCTTTTACCGCGAACCCGCATGGGCACAATTTTCCGCCGGCGAACCAATGGCTTTTCAATGGCCACATGCGGGTGACATGCAATAGCAATCGATAGCATGGAATCACTGAACCGCACCAAGCCACAAGGTAGCCGGCAGGCGGGCGCACACTGGGAAAAAGTCGCTGAATCTTTTTTGTCCGGACAGGGTCTGAAATTACTGCAGCGTAACTTTTCCAGCCGCCTCGGCGAGATAGACCTGATCATGGAGGACGACAAGACTATCGTTTTTGTGGAAGTAAGGTACAGAAAAAGCAGCCGGCATGGCAGCGGCGCAGAATCCATTACAGCGCAAAAACAACACAAGATATCCCGGACTGCAGCCTGGTACCTGGTAAAAAACCCACACAGAGCAGCGCAGTTCTGTCGATTTGACGTAATATCTGTCAACCCGCAAAAAGGTAAGCAGGCCATTGACTGGATACAGAATGCCTTTTACTCAACCATAGGATAGCGATATGCGAATTATTTTTCTTTTTCTGCTGGCCTCAGTGGTGTTGCTGCCAGCCTGTTCCGATCTTCCGCGACGCAGCGCAGGTACTGTTCTTGATGACCAGACGCTGGAATATGACGTTATTGACAAGATCTATTCGGACCCGAATTTCGGCCAGGACGACCACATCAAGGTAGAAGTCAACCAGGGCGTTGTATTGCTGGCGGGAGAAACGGTTTCTGAAGAGAATCGCACATTGGCCACTAAACTGGCTGAAGAACCCGCACTGACTAGGCGCGTCGTCAATGACCTGGCGGTTGGACAGCGGGCCGATTTCGGTGACAAGATCAGTAATGCGTGGCTGACCACCAAGGTTAACTCCATCCTGTTAAAGGAGAACGCACTACCTGGCAACGATGCTTCACGCATCAAAGTGGTAAGTTCGCAGCATACGGTTTACCTGATGGGGCTGGTCAGTCGGGAAGACGGTGATACTGTCGCTGAAATTGTGCGTAATATCGGCGGGGTAGAGAAGGTCGTCAAGATTTTTGACTATACGGACTAGTTCCGGCCCTGATTCACTGCAATAAGTTCTGCGCCAGGGCGAGCACAGCAATGGTATAGATTGCAGCGAGAACATCATCGATCATGATGCCAAAACCACCACCTATATGCTGGTCCGCCAGATTGATTGGCCAGGGTTTGAAAATATCGAAAACCCGGAACAATACAAAGGCAGCCAGCAACCAGGGCCACTGCAAAGGCACGCAAGCCACCGCCAGCCAATAGCCAACCATTTCATCCCAGACAATACCGCCATGGTCATGCAGTCCCAGTTCCCGGCTGACCCGGGCGCACAGCCACACGCCGAGCAGGAAGAGCGCCAGCACAACCACCCAGAACTCGAGCTTACTGAGGTTTTTCAATACAATGGCGAAAGGAATAGCGACCAGGGTGCCCATGGTACCAGGCGCCACCGGTGACAAACCTGATCCAAAACCAAAAGCCAGCAAGCCGGAGGGCGTACCCAGGGCTATTTTATTTACCGGCAGGTTCAGGACCTTTTCCTAAAGTGATCAAAACCGGTCCTTTGTGGACGAAATTCCTGGCCATCCGGACCCATACAACAGATACCTTCACCCGCCTCTATTTCACCGATTACACTCAGGTCGATATCCAATGCCTTGCGCCAGATCTTGATCATTGCGGCGTGACTGCGCGGCAGGGTAAACAGCAATTCATAATCATCCCCGCCCGCTAACTGGTAACTCCACCTTTGCGCATCCTCAAGACCTTTGAGAATGGCCGGTGCGGGCAAGCTATCGGTTGCCAGCCTGGCAGCACATCCCGATGCCTTTAACAGGTGGCCCAGATCCGCAAGCAGGCCGTCCGAAATATCAATGCAGGCGCTCGCAAATCCAACTAAACTCTGCCCCAACTGGAGCCGGGGCCGAGGCCGATCCAGTAGGTGCCGATCCAGTCGTTGTCGATCCGCCCGGCGCCGTTCACTTAATCCTGCACCATCCTGCAACAGGTCCAGTATCCTTGCTGCACCACCGAGCGTACCTGAGACAACAATCAGGTCTCCTGCATGGGCGCCACTGCGCAGCAGTTGCCTGCCCGGCTCGATGACACCCAGGGCCGTCAGGCTGATGGATAGTGGGCCGCTGGTTGTATCACCACCCACCAGTGCCACACCGCAGGGTTCGGCCAGTGACCTGAAGCCTGCCGTGAAAGACCGCAGCCATTCGCTATCGGCCTGCGGCAATGACAATGAAAGCAGGGCCCAGCGCGGTGTCGCCCCCAGTGCCGCCAGGTCACTCAGGTTAACTGCCAGGCATTTATAGCCAATGTCACGGGGTGAGGTATCCACTGGAAAGTGGATGCCGGCATTGAGCGTATCGGTGGCCACTACAAGATCCTGCCCGGCGGGTATTTCGAGCACAGCGGCATCATCACCGATGCCCAGCTTTACCCCCTGTGCCCGCACCAGGGTTTCCCGCTGAATTTGCAGAATCAGCTCAAACTCCTTCATATTCTCAGGCATGCATACGCTCAGCCCGACCGGCTTCCTGTGGGTCCGCGCCAGCGTTTGGCTACCTGATCGAGGACACCGTTGACAAAGCTGTGCCCCCCTTCAGCGCCAAACTGTTTCGCCAGGTTAACTGCTTCATCAATAACAACCTCAAGCGGTACTTCAGGGCTGTGCAGTAACTCATAGGTGCCGATGTTCAGAATCACGTGTTCAATCACATCCAACCGGGATACCGGGCGGTCAAGGAACGGTTTGATTTTTTCATCAACCTCCGCCTGAGATGCACAAATTTTTGTGACCAGCACTGTAAATAGTTGCGTGTCCACATTGCTAAAATCCTGCTCTTCATGAAACTGCAGCAGAATTTCACTGGCTTCCTGCCCGGTCAGGTGGCGCTGGTACAATGCCTGCAAAGCGCGGCGACGGGCACGGCGACGGGGTTCAAACTTGCTTTCTGACATCATGATGCACGCGCGCGATCCAGTAATGCAATCATTTGCAAAGCAGCAACTGCAGTATCAAAACCCTTGTTGCCTGAACCTGAGCCTGCGCGTTCCAGCGCCTGGTCAACATTGTCAGTCGTCAGTACACCAAATATGGCCGGCAGGCCATGTTTCAGACCCACTTGTGCGATACCACGGCTGCATTCACCGGCAACGTAGTCGAAATGTGGTGTACCGCCGCGGATAACCGCACCCAGCGCGATCACTGCATCATGACGCCCCCCTGCAGCCAACACATCCGCCGCCAGCGGTAGTTCAAAAGCGCCCGGTACCCATGCCAGGGTAATATTTGATTCTGCAACACCATTGCGCTGGAGGGCATCGAGCGCACCCTCCACCAACTGCTGCACAACAAAATGATTAAACTCGGCGGCTACGATGGCGATGCTGCATTTGCGTTGCGGAATTTCCAACGGCAATTCTTTCATGACGATTGCTCTACTGCTGATTGCTCCATAGCGGGCATATCTGTATCGCTCACGCTGTCAACATACTCAACCACTTCAAGACCAAACCCGGCCAGGCTCGTCATGCGTTTGGGTGCGCTCAGAACACGCATTTTCCTGACCCCGATATCAGCAATGATCTGTGCGCCGATACCATAGGTTCTGAGCTCACTGGATTGCCGGCTGTCGCCACTTTTCAGGATCTCCGGGTGCGGCTCACTCTGAATGCGCCGTAACAGGTGCTCGTCATCTTCATGGCCTCCAAGTACCAGCACCAGGCCATTGCCTGCATGCGAAATGTGCGCCATGGCCACCCTCAGTGGTAGTCCAAAGTCGTCGCGTTTAATGCCCAGGACATCGCTGAGCGGGTTTTGCACATGTACCCTGACCAGTAGCGGTTCTTCAGGATCAACCGCGCCTTTAAGCAGGGCAAGATGCAAGCGGTGATTGATGCTGTCACGATAGGTGAGCAAATGAAATGGTCCAAATTCTGTTTCAACTTCATGCCTGGACAAACACTCGATAGAATGCTCGGTCTCCAGCCGGTATCGAATCAGGTCGGCAATGGTGCCGATTTTCAAGCTGTGCGCCTGTGCAAACATCTCCAGTTGCGGACGCCTGGCCATGCTGCCGTCTTCATTCAGAATCTCGACCAGTGCCGCTGCCGGCTCGAGGCCTGCCAACATACACAGGTCGGCACTGGCTTCAGTATGGCCTGCACGCGACAACACGCCGCCAGGCTGGGTCATCAATGGAAAAACGTGCCCCGGCTGCGAAATATCCGTCGCCTCCGCATCCGGCCTTGCGGCAGTACGTATGGTATGGGCCCTGTCATAGGCGGAGATGCCGGTGGTAATGCCTTCTGCGGCTTCAATAGATATGGTGAAGTTGGTGGCAAAACGACCATCATTTTTATTCACCATCAACGGCAGGCTCAGTTGTGCACAACGTTCGCGTGTGATCGGCATGCAGATCAGGCCACGGCCAAAACGGGCCATGAAGTTGATATCCTCCGCCCGAACCATGGAGGCGGCCATCACCAGGTCACCTTCATTCTCCCGGTCTTCATCATCTATCAGCACGATCATGCGCCCCTGGCGGATGTCTTCAACGAGCTCCGGAATGCTGTTCAGCTTCATATTTGTTGTTCCTCTTTACCTGCGGTATCGGATGCATGACCATACTGATGCAAGCGCTCCAGGTAGCGGGCAATCAGGTCAACCTCCAGGTTTACATGCTGCCCGGCGGCCAGACCGCCAAGCGTCGTCACTGCCAGTGTGTGTGGGATGATGCAGACCGAAAAATGATTATTATCCACGCTATTGACAGTCAGGCTGACACCATCCAGGCAGACAGATCCTTTCGTTGCAATAAAACGGGCCAGGTGCTGTTCCGTCGCAAACAGGAACCGCTCTGAACGGCCATCCCCAGACCGTGAGACCAGTTCGGCAAGGCCGTCGACATGACCGGAAACAAGGTGGCCGCCGAGGCGGTCTGAAGCCTGCAGTGCCAGCTCCAGGTTCAGCCGGTCACCCGGTTGGCGGTTTCCCAGGCTGGTCAGGTCCAGCGTCTCTACAGACAAATCTGCACTGAAACCCGTTGCGCCCGGCTCCAGCATGGTCAGGCAAACGCCGGAGACACTGATACTGTCACCACTGCTGCACCCTTCCATCAGGAAAGCCGGTACCGCGAAGCGGAAACGGAAATCATCATTGTATGATTGCCGTGATTGCAAAGTCCCCGTGGTTGCCACAATTCCTGTAAACATCATTTTTCCCCAGGCCTGTTTCAGGACCTGTCAGCACCTGCTCCATAAACCGGCTTCAGCCGCAAACGCAGATCGTTGCCAATACGCCGCGAGTCCACCCACTTCAAATGGACGCGATCTTCCATATTATCAAGTCGTGGCATCGCAAAAGGACTGACACACCCACCACCCAGCAGCACCGGTGCCTGGTAGATTAAAACCTCATCGGCCAAGCCCTGGTGAACCAGCGCGCCGCAAAATGTTGCGCCGGCTTCGACCTGCACTTCATTGATACCACGCTGGCCCAGTTCCTGCAGCAATAGCTCAAGATTTACGCGGCCGGCGCAAGCGGGTAATACCATGCATTCCGCCCTGGATTGGGCCAGGGCTTTGGGTATGCCCCCTTGATCCAGCCCGGCGATCAACACTTTGCCCCCAAGGCCCAATAACCTGGCATCCGGCGGTGTACGCCAATGGCTGTCAGCGATGACCCGCAGTGGCTGTCTGGCATTTTCACCCCCGCCCTGCTGATCTGTACGCACATTCAGGGACGGGTCATCCGCCAGCACGGTACCAATGCCTGTCAGTATGGCGTCAGACCTGGCCCGCCAACGCTGTACATCGGCACGGGCCTCGGTCCCGCTGATCCAGGCACTGCTGCCGTCAGACAGCGCGATGTGCCCATCCATGCTTTGTGCCAGCTTGATGCGCACCCAGGGCCGCCCCTGCCGCATGCGCTTCAGAAAGCCGGCGTTAAGTTCCTCAGCCTGCGTGGACAACAAGCCACTTTGTACTTTAATACCAGCGCGTTGCAGTCTGTTAATGCCGCTGCCGCTGACCTCGGGGTTCGGATCTTCAAGCGCACAAACTACCCGGGCGATTTTCGCCTTGATCAGTGCATCGACACACGGCGGTGTTTTACCACTGTGGCTGCAGGGCTCAAGGGTTACATAGGCCGTGGCACCACTGGCATTTTCACCGGCATCGGCCAGTGCATTGATTTCTGCGTGGGCAGCACCTGCCTTGACGTGCCAACCACGCCCTGCTATCTGCTCATTGCGGGCAATGACGCAGCCAACCCGCGGGTTGGGATGGGTAGTATACAAACCCCGACTGGCCAGCTTCAGAGCTGTAGCCATACAACGATGATCAAAGGCACTGAAACTTATTCCGTCAAAACTCATTCTTTAGGCCGTTTGACCCTGGATTGGGCATCCAGCAGGGGTATCTGCCTTTTGTCCCGACTACCGGGATGGCCCCGTTCCAGTTTTTCAATCTCATCACGGAAGGCCTGCACATCTTCAAACCTCCGATAAACTGATGCAAACCGGACGTAGGCAACCTGGTCCAGTTGACTCAGCTCGCGCATCACCCATTCACCGATCAGGCTGCTGGGAATCTCAGCGTCCTCGACACTCCGGATTTCACGCAACAATGTGCGTATGGCACGCTCAACTTCGCGGGTCTCAACCGGTCTCTTCTCCAGCGCCCTGAGCATGCCATCACGCAACTTGTCCTCTGAAAATGCCTCACGGATACCACCTGACTTTATCACCCGTGGTGCGACAAGTTCCGGTGCTTCATAGGTATTGAAGCGGGAAGCACAACTGACGCATTCACGTCTGCGCCGGATTTGCATGCCGTCGCGGGTTA
>QIKV01000048.1 GCA_003233115.1 Oceanospirillales bacterium | reverse complement strand
CGCCGCAAAGATGATTTGCCGCGTGTTCTGGATGGCCTGGGTGTTGTTATTGTCAGTACATCACGCGGCATCATGACTGACGTGGCAGCACGTTCTGCCGGTCATGGCGGCGAAATCATTTGTTACGTGGCTTAAGCGCCAGTTAACACGTAGGAGACAACGATGTCACGCGTAGCCAAGAGTCCTATCAGTTTGCCTGCAGGTGTTGATATCAACATCGATGGGTCTGAGGTGAATGTCAAAGGCCCGAGGGGTAACCTCGCTTTGAGATTACATCCCAGCGTAAGCCTGGACAAAAACGACGGCGAATACCTGGTCAAGCCGGACGACGACAAGCACCTTGCGATGGCTGGCACCTTCAGGGCGTTGGTCAACAATATGGTCGTCGGGGTCAGCGAAGGTTTTCAGAAGAAGTTGCAACTGGTTGGCGTGGGTTACCGTGCGCAACTGCAGGGTGACAAACTGAGTCTTGCCCTCGGGTTTTCACACCCGATCGTATACAGCGCACCGGAAGGCGTCAAAATTGAAACGCCTTCACAGACCGAAATAATTATTAGCGGTTGCGACAAACAAAAGGTCGGGCAGGTAGCGGCGGAGATACGTTCATATCGGCCACCCGAGCCCTACAAGGGTAAAGGTGTGCGTTATGCTGATGAACGTGTCATAAGGAAGGAAGCCAAAAAGGCGTAAAATAGGTTTTTGACGGGTCAGGCCTTAAAGCGGGCCGGAACGGGTTAAGAGGAACGAGCAATGGACAAGAAAACAGCGCGCTTGCGGCGGGCGAAAAAGACCCGGGCACATATTCGCCGCCTGGACGTGCCCCGTTTGACGGTGCACCGAAGTGGTCGCCATATTTATGCGCAGGTGATCGCAGCACAGGGTGGTAGCGTGATTGCTGCGGCCTCAACACTGCAAAAGGATTTACGTAGGGATTTGAGCAGTACCAGCAATAAAGAAGCTGCCAAAGCTGTGGGCAAGGCAGTTGCTGAAAAAGCCGTGGCTGCGGGCATTTCTGACGTGGCATTTGATCGCTCCGGCTATCGCTACCACGGCAGGGTTGCTGAATTGGCAGATGCCGCACGCGAAGGCGGGCTGAAGTTCTGATTCGCCCCACCGACTGAAACAGGAAAACAGGTAAAGAAATGTCGAGAATGGACAGAGAAAACAGCGACGGTATGCTGGAAAAGCTGGTAGCCGTCAATCGTGTTGCCAAGGTTGTGAAAGGTGGGCGCGTGTTTGGGTTCACCGCGCTAAGTGTGGTAGGAGATGGTAACGGCAAGGTTGGATTTGGTTATGGAAAGGCCAAGGAAGTTCCTGTGGCAATCCAGAAATCCATGGAAAAAGCGCGCCGTGACATGGTTACAATCTCACTTAAGGACGGCACATTATGGCACCCGGTGAAAGCCAGTCACAGTGGCTCAAGAATATACATGCAGCCTGCATCTGAAGGTACTGGTGTTATTGCCGGCGGCGCTATGCGGGCAGTATTGGAAACCGTTGGCGTGCATAACGTATTGGCCAAGAGTGTTGGCTCCAATACGCCAATCAATCTGGTCAGGGCAACGATCAAGGGTCTCAAGGCCATGCACAATCCGGAATCTATTGCGGCCAAGCGTGGCAAGACCGTAGAAGAAATCCAGGCTAACCATAGCTGAGCAAAATGATGGCCAAGAAAAAACAGATTAATGTAACGCTGGTGCGTTCACCGATAGGTGCCCAGCCAAAACACAGGGAATGCGTGCGTGGTCTCGGCCTCAAGCGCATGCACCAGACCGTGACGTTAGAAGACACACCCTCCGTGCGCGGATTGGTGAACAAGGTCTACTACATGGTACGAGTGGAAGAGGTCTAAGCCGCTTTTGCGCACCTGGAATTAAGGAAAGTACGAACATGAAACTGAACACGATCAGCCCGGCCGAGGGCAGCAAAAGAAACCGCAAGCGTGTTGGCCGTGGTATTGGCTCAACCGATGGCAAGACTGCGGGCCGCGGTCACAAGGGCCAGAAATCCCGTTCCGGTGGTTTCCACAAAATCGGTTTTGAGGGTGGCCAGATGCCTTTGCAGCGGCGCCTTCCCAAGCGTGGCTTCGCATCAACGACCGCACGTTATAGTGCGGAGGTCCGCCTCTATCATATCGCGGTCATGAAGGCTGATGTGATTGATATTGAAGTGCTGAAAAATGCTGGCGTGGTTAAGCATGATGCAAAAAAAGTCAAAGTGATTAACACCGGCGAAGTAGGCCGCGCAGTCACACTCAAAGGCCTGAGTGTCACCAGCGGCGCGCGCGCCGCCATTGAAGCTGCGGGCGGTAAGGTCGAATAATGGCAAAATCGCCTTCACAAGTGGCGGAAACGCTTGGTGGTATCGGTCGGTTGACCGAGTTGCGCCAGCGTTTGCTGTTCGTTCTGGTTGCACTGATTATTTTTCGCATCGGTTCATTTATTCCCGTGCCGGGCGTTAACCCCCAGGCCCTGATGCAGTTTATGGACTCGCAGCAGGGTACCATCATTGATGTGTTCAACCTGTTCACCGGTGGTGCACTACAACGCTTCTCATTATTTGCTTTGGGCGTGATGCCATATATTTCTGCATCCATCATCATGCAGTTGATGAGCAGCGCTATGCCAAGTTTGCAGCAGTTGAAGAAAGAAGGCTCCAGCGGCAGGAATAAAATTACCCAGTACACGCGTGTATTCACCGTGTTGCTGGCAGCATTCCAGGCTGGCAGTGTTGCCTTTGCCCTGCAGGGGCAGGGTTCAATTGTGTTTTCGCCCGGTTATGGATTTGTATTTACTGCAACCGTTACGTTGACAGCAGGTACCGTGTTCCTGATGTGGCTGGGTGAGCAGATCACCGAGCGTGGTGTGGGCAATGGTATATCGCTGATTATTTTCGCAGGTATCGTCGCCGGTTTGCCGCGTGCTATTGCGGGAACGCTCGAACTGGTCAATACCGGTCAACTGAGTATACCGGCGATCCTGTTCATCCTGGCGCTGGTACTTGGCGTGGTGTACTTCATCGTCCGGGTTGAGCGCGGCCAGCGGCGTATTACGGTTAATTATGCGCAACGCCAGGGCAGGGTGGCTTATCAGAATCAGGCGACGCATTTACCGCTGAAGCTGAATATGGCGGGTGTTATCCCGGTTATTTTTGCCTCCAGCCTGGTGATTTTCCCTTCCACGCTGGCGACCTGGTTCTCTACTTCAGAAAGCCTCAGTTGGTTAACTGATATTTCTGCTACGCTGACTCCCGGTAACTTACCGTATACCCTGCTGTATTCAGCACTGATCATATTCTTCTGTTTCTTTTACACAGCATTGGTATTCAACTCCAAGGAAACAGCAGACAACCTGAAGAAGTCCGGTGCATTTATTCCCGGAATTCGCCCGGGCCGTCATACCGCTGACTATATCGATAAGGTCCTGACCCGTCTGACCATGGTCGGATCTCTTTACCTGGTGTCAGTTGCGCTGTTACCGGATATTTTGAGGGTGGTCTGGGCCGTACCATTCTATTTTGGTGGTACATCGTTACTGATCGTTGTAGTCGTCATCATGGACTTTATCGCCCAGGTGCAGGCACATTTGATTTCGCACAAATACGATACCTTGATGAAAAAGGCTAATCTGAAGTCCTACGGACGTTCAGGCGTGGTGCGCAGATAGACCGATAGACTATATTTTTGAGCATGGCTTCGGCCATGGTATTTGTTGGCGGGATACGTCAGACCGGTTAACCGGAAAAACGTGACCGCCTTTGTTATCTGAGGAGAGCTGCCATGAAGGTGCAAGCTTCAGTAAAAAAGATTTGCCGGAATTGCAAGATTGTTCGACGCAGGGGCGTGGTTTATGTCATATGCACGGACAAGAAACACAAGCAAAGACAGGGTTAGGTCAAATACTTATATTTGCGTAAGTGGCTTTTACCAGTCTGGCAGATTCGATATAATGTACTGTTTACGTTAAGCAGTACCAACAGTAGCAGGAGTACGCAGTATGGCTCGCATAGCGGGAGTCAACATACCGATCCAGAAGCATACCTGGATTGCTTTGACAACCATTTATGGTGTTGGGCGTTCACGTGCTTTGCAAATTTGCGAAGCGGCCAAAGTAGCGCCGGACAAAAAAATCAGGGACTTGACGGAACCTGAAGTGGAAGCGATTCGTAACGAGGTGGCAAAAATTGCTGTAGAAGGTGATCTGCGCCGCGACGTAGCCATGAATATCAAGCGTCTGATGGATCTCGGTTGTTACCGGGGCCTGCGGCACCGCCGGGGTTTGCCCGTGCGTGGCCAGCGTACCAAGACGAATGCCCGAACCCGCAAGGGTCCGCGGCGTCCAATCAAGCGATAAGCGGTTGCAGGTGAAGAGAAATGGCAAAGCCAAATACAAAAGCTAAAAAGAAGATTAAAAAAGTTGTGGTCGATGGTATCGCCCATATCCATGCTTCTTTTAATAACACGATTATTACACTGAGCGACAGGCAGGGTAATGTTCTTTCCTGGGCCACTTCCGGCGGTGCCGGTTTCCGCGGTTCACGCAAAAGCACACCGTTTGCTGCCCAGGTTGCGGCTGAAGCAGCCGGCAGAACTGCGCTTGATTTTGGTCTGAAGAATCTGGAGGTACGTGTTAAGGGCCCCGGTCCCGGTCGTGAATCGTCCGTCCGTGCCCTGAATGCACTGGGTTACAAGATCACCAACATCGTTGACGTCACGCCGATTCCGCATAATGGCTGTCGTCCACCCAAGAAACGCCGCGTTTAGGAGTCTAAGAAATGGCTAGATATATCGGACCAACCTGTAAACTCGCGCGTCGCGAAGGTGTGGATCTGGGCCTGAAAAGCCCCGCACGGGGACTCGAGTCCAAGTGCAAACTGAACCAGGTACCCGGCCAACACGGTGCTTCACGGCGCCAGCGTTTGTCAGACTATGCTTTGCAATTGCGTGAGAAACAGAAAGTCCGTCGTACTTACGGCATACTTGAGAAGCAGTTTCGCAACTACTATAAAAAAGCCGCCAGCCAGAGGGGCGCGACAGGCCTGAATCTGCTGTTGTTGCTGGAAAGCCGGTTAGACAATGTTGTTTATCGCATGGGACTCGCTGTGACGCGTGCGCAGGCACGTCAACTGGTGTCTCATAAGTCGATCCATGTCAATGGTCACCAGGTCAATATTCCGTCATACCAGGTAAAACCGGGTGATGTCGTTAGTATTGCAGCAAAGGCCAGGAACCAGTTGCGTGTGAAAGAAGCCATAGCGCTGAGTCAGGAAATGGATCTGGTTGCGGTGTGGATGGAAGTAAATAATGAAAAGATGGAAGGCCTGTACAAAGCCTATCCTGACCGGAATGATTTGCCGGCCGACATCAATGAGAGCCTGATCGTCGAGCTTTATTCCAAGTAGTGCCCTGTTTTTCCAGCCTATTTTTGGCAGGGAAATTTCACAATACATAATTGAGTGAGGTACATCCCATGATGGATGTGATTGAAAACATGTTACGACCCAGAGCGGTGGGTGTCGATGAAATCAGCCCCAACCGTGCCCGTATTGCACTGGAGCCGTTAGAGCGTGGCTTTGGGCATACCCTGGGTAATGCTTTGCGCCGCGTTTTGCTGTCCTCAATACCCGGCTGTGCGATCGTGGAAGTCGAAATCGAAGGCGTATTGCATGAATACACCGCCGTTGAAGGCTTGCAGGAGGATATTATTGAGGTCCTGCTAAACCTTAAAGGCATTGCCTTGCGCATGTTCGAACGTGAAGAGGCAATTCTGACCTTGAGTAAAAAAGGCACAGGCCCGGTCACTGCAGGTGATATTCAGATAGGTCACGATATAGAGATTGTGAATCCTGACCACCTGATCTGCAACCTGACCAAGAATGGCAGTCTTAACATGCAGTTGAAGGTCAGACATGGTGTGGGTTACCAGCCTGCAAGCCAGTTATTGGTAACCGAAGATGAGAGCCGCCCGATTGGCCGCCTGATGCTGGATGCTTCATACTGCCCGGTACGTCGCGTGTCATACAGCGTCGAGGCCGCACGTGTTGAGCAGCGCACTGACCTGGACAAGCTGATCCTGGATATCGAGACAAACGGCACCATGGATTGTGAAGCAGCGGTCAAACTGGCTGCAAATATCCTGGCTGACCAACTGGCTGTCTTTGTTGATTTCAAGGCCCGTACGGAGATTATTGAGGAAGAAAAATCACAGGAGATCGATCCTGTATTGCTGCGCCCGATAGATGATCTGGAACTGACGGTACGTTCAGCCAATTGTCTGAAAGCGGAAAGCATTTTATATATCGGTGACCTGGTACAAAGAACCGAAGTGGAACTACTGAAAACACCCAATCTTGGTAAGAAATCGTTGACTGAAATCAAGGACGTGCTGGCCCAGCACGAACTGTCACTGGGTACCAAACTTGAGAACTGGCCACCGGCTGCTCTGGCAGACACCTGAGTACCTGAGTATCGAGCCATCCAACAGCTAACGGAAACGGGAAAGCATCATGCGTCATTTAAAATCAGGACGTAAACTGAATCGCAACAGCAGTCACAGAAAAGCCATGTTTCGAAATATGGCTAATTCGCTGTTTCATCATGAAATCATCAAGACCACTGTGCCCAAGGCCAAGGAATTACGCCGTGTAGCTGAACCGCTTATCACGCTGGCCAAGGAAGACAGCGCTGCCCACCGTCGCCAGGCGTTTGACCGCCTGCGCGATAAAGCAGCAGTAGGCAAGCTATTTGAAGAACTGGGCCCGCGTTATGTGGAGCGCCCGGGCGGATATCTGCGTATTATGAAATGTGGCTACCGGAGTGGTGATAAAGCGCCCATGGCTTATGTTGAGCTGGTGGGACGCCCCCGTGAAGATGACCAGACGGATGCTGAATAAACTAGTCATTTTAATATAAACTGGGTCCGGCATTACCGGAGTCAGACTGATGACAAACCCCGGTTTTGGCCGGGGTTTTGTTTTTCAGGAGCATGACTTATGCACACAGTATTTACCACCTGCCGCCTCTGCCTGGTGCGCTGCGGCATGACTGTCAATATCGAAGACGGCAAGGTCACCCGGCTCATCGGTAACAAAAAACACCCCCTAAGCAAGGGTTACCTGTGCATCAAGGGTAAGGCAACACTGGATATCACCAACTCTCCCAAGCGCGTCGTGTACCCACAACGCCGGGTCGGCGAGCGTGGTTCAGGACAATGGCAGCGGGTATCGTGGGATGAGGCGCTGGACGACATTGCAACCCGTCTGCAACGGATCATCAAAGAAGATGGCGCCCGTGCAGTGGCTGTACAGGCGTTGCCTCCAAAGGACTACTTTGCTTATGACATTTTCTGTGCAGTCATTGGCAGTCCGACTTTCTTCAAGCACGATTCACACCAGTGTTTTACACCCCAGTTGATGGCCGATACCCTTACCTACGGCAATCTGCTGACCTATCCTGCCTACACTTCGGTCACAGACGCTGACGTGATTATGTTATGGGGTATCAATCTCAGCGAGACCAATGGCTCCAAGCACCAGCGCGTGCTTGATGCGCAACGCAAAGGCGCAAAAACCATTGTCATCGACCCGCGCCCGACCGAATCGGCCAGGCAATCAGATCTGTGGTTGCGGATACGACCTGGAGCAGATGGGGCGCTGGCGCTGGGTATGATCAATGTGATCATTGCCGAGCATTTGTATGACGGCGCCTTCATTGAGAAATGGACCGTTGGCTTCGGTGCGCTCAAAGCCCGTGCAGCAACCTACACGCCGGAGCGGGCCGCCAGACTGTGCTGGGTTCCCGCTGCTGATATCGTCAAGGCTGCACGCATGTTTGCCCGGGCCGGGGCCTCAGCCATGTATACCTTTATCGGTGCAACCATGGGCGGAAATTCAGTGGCCAGCTTGCGCCTGATGGGATTCCTTCCCGCGTTAACCGGCAAGATTGATCTGCCCGGCAACAATGGTTTCCTGCCCCCTACCGGCGTGCGCATGCCGGGTTACTACGCCGCCAACCTTGGCATTGACGACAATCGTGATTTCAGCCAGCAACTCAGTGCTGACCGGTTGCCCCTGTTGGCGGGCCCGGATGCCATTACCACACCCTACCCGCATCCGCGCCAGGTCATCGATGCCATCCTGACCGGCAAACCTCACCCGGTGCGGGCATTGTGGACTGACTGCAACCCCGTAGTAGGGCTTGAAGATACCTGCCAGACAATTGCGGCGATGAAGAAGCTGGATCTGTTGATTGTATCTGATTTGTTTGAATCGCCGACCGCCAGGCTGGCCGATTATATTTTGCCGATCACCACCCACCTGGAGTCTGATGCCATCACCGAATATGCGGGTATCAACATGGTTACCGCACGGCCCAGAGTGGTCGAGCCTCGTGGCGAAGCCCGCGACGAGGCCGAACCGGTACTCGAAGTCCTTCAACGCATGGGGTATGGCGACGACCTGCCGATCACCAGTAACCGCCAATTACTTGATTACAGGCTGGCACCACTGGGTATGAATTTTGACCAGTTTACCGCGTTGGGTACGTACATGACGCCCAACGAACCATTGAAACACGTCAAGGGCAAGCTCCGTAAAGATGGCAAACATGGCTTCAATACCCCATCACGTAAAATTGAATTCACCTCCGGCACGCTCGAGAAATTCGCTCTCGACCCACTGCCGGATTATGTGGAGTCGCCTTACAGTCCATTCAGCAAGCCAGAACTCGCCATTGACTACCCACTGATACTGATCAGTGGTACACGTTCCAGAGAATATTACAGCACCCTGGGCATTGAAATCCCCAAGCTGCGTAAGCGGCACCCGTTACCGCGCCTGGAGATGGCGCCCGCCACAGCCGAAGCGTATGGCCTTGTTGAAGGTGACTGGGTAAGTGTTGAAGCGCCCACCAGCGAGCTTGGTATCAAGCGACAGGTGAGCCTGCTGGAGGGTATGGATCCGCGTGTGGTCAATGCTGAAGGGCTCTGGTACATGCCTGGCAAGGAGGATCTGATCGCAGCCGTGCTCGAAGTCGGTGCCAATGTACTCACGCCGTTGACGGATGAGGTTGATCCGGTTTGTGGCGGTTCCATCGCGCGCTGCCTGTTGTGCCGGATTCAGAAGATTGAGACACCGCCTGAGGCAATCGGCATACAGTAACTATTCACTGCTTAAGGGCCTTTGCCCATTGGCCGGATTTGAGCACGCCACAGCACGCATTCGCCCGGAAGTGGTAAAGCCAGTGGTTGACCGAATCTGAGTCAATGATGGTGATGTCAGCACGAAAACCCGGCAATAGTGAGCCGATCTGGCGTTCCGCAGCAATGGCCCCGGCGGCGACCGTAGTTGTACCCATCAACACCTCCTGCGGGGTCATCTGTTGGTTAAGACAAGCCAGGGTCATGGCCAGTGGCAGGTGGTAGCTGGGTGCCGACCCCGGGTTAAAATCAGTTGCAACCGCCACTTTCACACCGCCATCGAGCATCTCGCGGGCCGGCATATAGCGTTCGCGTAAATACAGTGATGCCAGCGGCAGGCTGACAGCGACCGTGCCGCTACGCGCCAATGCCCGGATGCCCTGCTGGTCAGCGTATTCGAGGTGCTCTGCCGAAACAGCCCCCAGTTCTGCCGCCAGTTGCGCGCCTCCGCTATTGCTGAGTTGGTCCGCATGTACTTTCAGACCGAGCCCGGCCTCTTTCGCAGCTGTCAGTATTTGCCGGGCTTCTGTGATGCTGAAAGCATCTTCTTCAACAAATACATCGCAGAACTTCGCCAGTTTCTTCCGGGAGATCCCGGGTATTAACCCCTTGCAAAGCAAATGGATGTAGTCTTCGCGGTTGCGCTGGTATTCATCCGGTACCAGGTGTGCACCCAGGAAAGTAGGCACGAGATCAATGGGTTGTTGTTCATTGAGCTGTTTATAAACTTCCAATTGCTTGAGTTCAGTGGCCCGCTCAAGACCGTAGCCAGACTTGCATTCGACCGTGGTGATGCCCAGCTCCAGCATGCCTCTCAGCGCGTCAGCAGCCTTCTCAATTAATTGCGCGGCAGTGTTTGCGCGGGTGGCAGCTACGGTACTGCGGATTCCACCGCCCGCAGCAGCAATGTCCTGGTAACTGCGGCCCTGCAGACGCATTTCAAATTCGTCGCCACGCCAACCGCCAAAGCAAAGGTGGGTATGACAATCAATCAGGCCGGGAATGACCAGCCGTTGCCCGCAATCAACAGAATCTTCATTGCCATATTGAGCGGGGAGTTCCTGCTCATTGCCTACCCATCTGATTTGCGTGTTGTCATAAACCAGTGCGGCCTGGTCAATCAAGCCGGCATCCTGCTGCGCGCAACCAGCAGGGCAGGTCGCCAGTTGGGAAATGTTTCGTAATACCGTCACAGGCAGGCTGGTTGTGTCTTTACCGCAGTCGACCCAGCTTGCTTTCGACGGCAGCCAGCAAGGTGCCTGAACGCAACATGTCTGCGCAACGGTCAAGGTCGCCTCTGACCTCATAGTCTTTGACCGCGTGACTTATTTCGCCCCGCAAGGCCTGATAAGAAAGTGCGACGCCCAATCCTGGTGATAGTGAACTACGAAAATCCAGCGCCTGGGCAGACGTCAGCAGCTCGACAGCCAACACCCGCTCAACATTGTGCAACACGGCAAGCAGTTTAAAGGCACTGATGGAACCCATGCTGACGTGGTCCTCCTGGCCGAGGCTGGTCGGGATCGAATCTACACTGGCTGGGTGACATAATATCTTGTTTTCGGAAACCAGCGCTGCGGCAGTGTACTGGGGAATCATGAATCCCGAATTGACACCGGTATCTTTCATCAGCAGCTTCGGCAGACCATCATGGCCTTCGAGCAGCAAGTAAGTCCGTCGTTCTGAAATACTACCGAGTTCCGCCAACGCGATGGCAGCAAAATCCATCGCCAGGGCCAGCGGTTGGCCATGGAAGTTTCCGCCCGACAAAATATCACCTCCCTGGAACACCAGCGGATTGTCAGTAACCGAGTTCAGTTCTGTTTCAATGCACGAACGGGCGTAGTCGAGTGCATCGCGGCTGGCCCCATGGACCTGGGGTACGCAACGCAGGCTATAAGGGTCCTGTACCTTGCCGCAATCGCGGTGGGAGGCCAGTATTTCACTGCCTTCGAGCAACTGGCGGATATTGGCAGCCACGGCCTGCTGGCCACGATGCGGGCGGATCTCATGTATGCGCTCATCAAAGGGGGTGGCACTACCCTGTAACGCTTCCAGGCTCATGGCGGCAAGCACATCAGCCTCACGCTGCAGGATCAGTGTGCGTTCGAGTACAAAAGCTCCGTAAGCCGTCATCATCTGCGTGCCGTTGATCAGCGCGAGGCCGTCTTTGGCCTGCAACCTGACCGGTTCGATGCCTTTTTCTGCCAAAGTGCCAGCAGCAGGGATTTTATTTGTCAGCGATTCATCCCATATCTCGCCGCGACCGATCAGTGGCAGGCACAGGTGGGCAAGTGGCGCGAGGTCGCCGGACGCACCTACGCTGCCACGGCTGGGCACCCAGGGCAGTATGCCGTGTTCTTCAAATCTCAGCAGTTGCTCAAATGTCTGCTCGGAGACACCTGAGTATCCCAGGCTCAACGAGTGGATTTTGAGCTGCAGCATCAGCCGGGTGACTTCTGGTGGTACGGGTACACCGACGCCACAGGCATGGCTCAGCAGGATGTTTTGCTGCAAGGTAGCCAGTTGTTCGGTCGATATGCGCTTGTTGGCCAACACGCCGAAGCCGGTGTTGATACCGTAATGCGCCCGGCCGTCGAGTAGTGCGTCGGTAACGATTTTTCGTGATTGGCGTACGCCAGCATGTTGCTCGCGCAGCCCCGACATGCTTGCGTCAAGATCGGTGTACAGATGTTCCAGGCGGATACTCTTCATGCTCACTTGCCTATTTGCCGTTAATCATGGGTAAATCAACGCAGCCTTGCCAGTGCCCCCATAAACTATCAACTCATCTGGTTTCTCGGCAACATCCGGGTCCAGGCTATTCATCAACATACGCATGGCAACCTCCTGGTGCCAGCCCTTGCAGCTAATTTGTGTACCCCTTGGCGCCTTTATTGGTGCATTTTCTGTGTTCATTACTGTACAGTCACTATCCTGAAGCGAATTGCCGGAATTATAACAGCGAATGCACCCTGAACCGTATATTGAAACCCGCGTCCAGGATGCTGGTGCAATATGCAGGTTGGCTGCCTCATTAACCGCAGGATGATTAGAACCAGAATGCCGAATAAAATTACGCAAGCAATGAGCACGCCCCGAACGATCTTTGCTTTTATCACTCTAAGCAGTGCATCACTGCTGGGGTTTGCCCTCTACAACCAGTACGTCGATTTCCTGGATCCATGCCCATTGTGCATTTTCCAACGGCTTGCTTTCTTATGGATGGGGCTTTTTGCACTGTTGGCATTCGTTCATAATCCAGCCTGGGTCGGGCGGCGAATTTACGCCGGGTTGATCGTGGCAGGTGCAATTTTTGGTGCGGCCGTAGCAGGCCGCCATATATGGCTGCAAAATCTGCCGCCTTCAGAGGTCCCGGAATGCGGTCCCGGGCTGAATTACATGCTGGAGAACTTTCCGCTGACAGAGGCGCTCTCATCGGTTCTCAAGGGTTCGGGCAGTTGCGCTGAAGTGAAGTGGTCATTTATTGGTATGAGTATGCCAGCGTGGACACTGATCTGGTACACAGGGTTGGGGCTGTTGGCGATTTGGATTGCATACCGCACAACCAGACAATAGAGATACAATTTGTAAATGAGAACAATGGAATGAACCCGCAGCAAAAGAATTTGGATTCCACTCCTGAGGATAAGGGTTGGCATCCGGCATCCTGGCAGGCGCGGGAAGCAAAGCAACAGGCGAAGTACCCCGACCAGGCTGAGTTACAAAGTGTACTGAAAGAGTTGTCCGGATTACCGCCATTGGTCACATCCTGGGAAATCCTGACGCTGAGAAATCAGATTGCCGAGGCTCAGGCTGGTAACCGGTTCTTTTTGCAGGGGGGTGATTGCGCCGAAAATTTTGCGGAATGCAATTCGGAGGTCATCACCAACCGCCTGAAAGTGTTGCTGCAAATGAGCCTGGCGCTAACCCATGGCTTACAGAAACCGGTGGTCAGGGTCGGTCGCTTTGCCGGGCAGTATGCCAAGCCGCGGTCTTCAGACGTTGAGACACGCGCTGGAGTGACTTTGCCCAGCTATCGGGGCGATCTTGTGAACTCGGTTGAATTTACGCCCGCAGCGAGGCGGCCGAATCCACAACGCCTGATTCAGGGCCATGCCAGTTCAGCGATGACGATGAATTTTGTCCGCGCACTGGTGGATGGTGGTTTTGCCGACTTACATCATCCCGAGTACTGGAACCTGAGTTGGGTTCAGCACTCGCCGCTGGCGGATGAATTCCAGCGTCTGGCAGACAGCCTTGGCCGAGCGGTCAAATTTCTGGAGACCATTTCAGGCCGTCATGCGGGGAGCCTGAAGCGGCTCGATTTCTATACATCGCATGAAGCTTTACACCTGCATTACGAGCAGGCGCTGACCCGCATTGTGCCACGCCAGCAGGGGTGGTTTAACCTGACAACGCACTTTCCATGGATCGGCATGCGGACAGCCGATGTAGAGGGTGCCCACGTGGAATACTTCAGGGGTATCCGTAATCCGGTTGGAATCAAGGTAGGCCCGGATGCCAGTGCCACACAACTCGAGCAACTGCTTAAGAAACTGAACCCGGAATCTGAGGCAGGGCGCATCGTGCTGATCCACAGAATGGGTGCGTCCGCCATTGAAGCCAAGCTACCACCGCTGATCAGAGCAGTGCAGCACACAGGCTCCCCGGTTTTATGGGTATGTGACCCGATGCACGGCAACACAGAGACCACGTCGTCCGGCATAAAGACCCGTCGCTTTCGTAATATTATGAGTGAGATGGAAACAGCTATTGAATTGCACCACCAGCACAGTTCTTATCTTGGCGGGGCCCATCTCGAACTGACCGGTGAAAACGTCACAGAATGTACCGGCGGGGCGAGAAACCTGAGTGAGACGGATCTGAACCGGGCTTACAAGTCAATTGTTGATCCGCGGCTTAACTATGAGCAGGCCCTGGAACTGTCCATGCTCATCGTTAGCAAGTTTGAGAAGTTGAGCTGATATTGAACGCGCATATTGCACCGGTAGCCTGGCCGTGGCTTGTTTTTATGTTGTTACTGTCGGGTACGGTTTTTGCGGATGAAGCCGTGCGCCACACACTTAGTTTCCCAACAGACAGGCAAGAGGTAATCCTGGTACGGTCCGAATTTCCGGTCAGTGCCCCGGTAACAGAATTACTCATGCCGAACTGGACGCCGGGATCGTACCTGATGCGTGTTTATGCTGCCAATGTAGACCGGATTTCCGCCGTTTCCGGTGAAGGCAAGCCGTTGCCGGTTCGCAAGTCCAGCAAAGACAGATGGCAGGTTAATACGGAGAAAGTCACAAAACTTATCGTTGATTACCAAGTGTTTACACCGGATATCAACGTCAACTCCAGTTGGGCGAGTAAAGCGTTCACGCTCATCAACGGCGCGTCTGTTTTCCTGTATACCTCGCCGACCCGCAATCTGCCACAACAACTGGATATTGTTGTTTCTCCTGCAAGGGGTGAGGTATTTACTGCGCTGCCCAAATCTCCGGATGGGTCAGGTTATCGGGTAGCTGACTACGATGAACTGGTAGATAATCCTGTTGCAATAGCCAAAGCACCTGCCTACCGTTTCAAGGTCAAACAGCAGGAATATGTGCTCGTCAATATAGGTGAAAATGAATTCTGGGACGGTCAGCAGGCTGCAGATGACGTTAAAAAGATTGTCAAACAAACACAATCATTCTGGCGCAGCAACCCGTTGAGCAGGCCATTCTGGTTTTTGAATTTTGCCGTCGAAGGTAAGGGCGGACTGGAGCACGACTACAGCACGGTGATTATGACCGGGCGCCGGCAGATGCGTGACCGTGGGGACTATATCAAATGGCTGGGAGTCGTTGCTCATGAGTTTTTCCACGTTTGGAATGTACGCCATATGAGGCCGGTTGAACTGGCGGAATATGACTATCAGCATGAGCAATACACAGGCCAGTTGTGGCTGGCCGAGGGCCTGACCAGCTACTATGACAATCTGCTGTTGTCACGTGCAGGGCTGATCAAGCCGGAAGAGTACATAGAACTGCTGGCCAGGGATATTCACCGTCTGGAAACCACACCGGGCAGAAAACTACGTCCAGTGACAGAGGCCTCTGTAGATACCTGGATACGTTACTATCAGCCCAACACCAATTCGGTTAACAGCACCATCAGCTACTACACCAAAGGAGCGGTCATTGGTTTTGTACTGGATACGTATCTCAGAAAGAAGAGCAAGGGCCGTCACGACCTGGATGATGTGATGCGGAAAATGTATCAGTTGCACGCGGGCAGGCCTTACACCATTGATGACTTCAAGAAAGTGGTTGCCGATGTTGGCGGGCAGGGGGCAGTGCAGTTTCTGGAGCCATTGTTGGACACCACCGTTGATCCGGACGTGGATGCCGCACTTGACTGGTTTGGATTAAGATTGGAGCGTGCACCCGAAGTACGCCAGGCCAGGCAGAACGGGGATCCTGTCGAGAGTGGCTTTGGCGTGATTTGGGATGAAGTTAAAAGTGGCCTGGTGGTGAAATCGGTATTGGCCGGCAGCAGCGGTGCTGCTGCCGGCCTGCTGCCCGGAGATGAACTACTGGCTGTCGGTGATGAGAGGCTGACCAGAGACAGGCTGCCGAACCTGATGATAGCCTATCGACCAGGCCAGAAAACCACTTTGCTGGTTTCGCGCCGGGGGCGGATTGTCACGCTCAACGTTGAACTTGGGACTGCCATTCCAGAGCGTTTTGACATCTTGCTTCAGTCCAGGTTCGGCAAGCGCCATCTCAATCGTTTGCAAAGCTTGCTTGGACAAAATCTAAAGATAAACTCATAACTACCTGAATATATAATGGAATATAGACTATGAAAATGATCTCAAAAACAGCCGTATGCGGGTTGTTGCTCATGGTATCCAGCACAATATTGAGTGCTGACACGCAGACAGCGCAAGCCGGAAAAATACTGCCATACCCCATTTACCAGCATAAACTGGACAACGGTCTGAACGTGGTCACGGTGCCGTTTGATTCACCGGGCCTGGCGGCGTTCTATATCGTGACGCGGGTCGGGGCAAGAAATGAAGTGGAACCGGGCGTGACCGGTTTCGCACATTTTTTCGAACACATGATGTTTCGCGGTACGGATAAATACCCCCCAGAAAAATACAGTGCAGCATTGAAATCTACCGGTGCTGCAGCCAATGCGAATACCACCCAGGACAGGACCCTGTATCACATGACCGGCAATGCAGCCAAACTGGAATTAATGTTTGAACTGGAGTCTGACCGCTTCATGAATCTCAAGTATTCAGAGCATGAATTCAAGACCGAGGCCGGGGCTGTGAAGGGCGAGTACACCAAGAACTTTGCCAGTCCTTACAACCAGTTGAATGAAAAGCGCGCCGAAACGGCATTTACCACGCACACCTATTCACACACAACGATGGGCTATTTCAAGGACATCGTCGACATGCCAAACCAATACGAATATTCGAAGAAATTTTTCGACCGCTTCTACCGGCCCGAGTACACCACCATCCTGGTGGTGGGTGATGTGACCCCGGAACAGGTCAATGCACTGGCTGAAAAGTATTTCGGCCAATGGCAACGCGGCAGTTACGTATCGGTTATACCGCAGGAGCCTGAGCAAACTGAAACACGTTATGTGCATTTGCAAAATGGCAGCATTCCCGCTTATTTCAGCATGAGTTACAAAGGCCCGGCCTTCAGCGATTCGAAGATCGATATGCCGGCGCTGGATGTTTTGGCGTCCATTGTTTTTTCCAACACCTCGGATCTGTACAAGAAACTGGTGATCGACGAGCAGAAGGTCCGTTTTATTGGCGGCGGTGCGTATGACAGCCGTGACCCGAATCTCTTCACCATCCAGGTATCAATGGTAGATAAAGAGGATATACCCTATGTCATGGCTGAAATAAAAAAGGCTATCGCCAAGGTAAAAACTGAAGATGTCGATGCCGCACTGCTGGAACGAACCAAATCCAACCTGAAGTATGGATTTGCGATGAGTATCGACACGCCCGATGCGATTGCACGCTCGCTGAGCCACTACATCCAGTTAACCGGTGACCCTGAATCCATCAACCGGCTTTATGCACTCTACGATACAGTCACCGCTGCAGATATAAAAATGGTTGCCAACAAGTATCTCAAGCCGGAACACCTGACCGTTGCCACCATCTCAGATGACGAAACTGGAGCATTGAAATGAGATCTTTATTCGCAAAAAGTGCCACCCTGTTGACGTTCCTGTTCGTAGTCCAGGCCCAGGCTGTTGCTGCACAGCCCATCAACGTCGTTGCACTGCAACAGGAGCATTCCAACAAGGTAGTTTTCAAAATTCGTTTTGACAACGGTTCCGTTGCTGACCCGAAAGGTAAGGAAGGCCTGACTTTTGCGACCGCATCATTGCTGGCGCAAGGCGGGGCTGGCGGTCTGAGCTATGCGGCGATACAGGACAAGATGATGCCCTGGGCTGCTTCCTATTTTGCGTCAGTGGATAAGCAGGTCACCACCTTTACCTTCCAGGTACCGGTTGATTTTACCGAGGCGTTCTACCCATTGGTAAAAAACGTGCTGTTGGCACCGAATTTTAGCGAGCAGGACTTTACCCGTGTGATGAAAGCCCAGCAGAACTATGTTGACCAGTTGGTGCGCGCCTCATCCGATGAGGACTACAGCAAGTTCGCGCTTGAGGACCTGTTGTTTCGTGGTGGCAATATGCAACATCTGGTGCAGGGCACATCCGCAGCGGTTAAAAGTATCAGCCTGGATGACATCAAGCGCTGGTATAAACACGCATTCACGCGCAATAACGTCACCATAGGCATAGCTGGAAATTACAGTGATGCGCTGCTGAGCCGGCTCAAAACTGACCTGGCCGGATTGCCCGATACGCCTTATACGCCGGTAGCGCCTTCCAGGGCCAGGACTCCTGACGGCATCGAAGTGGAAATCATTGCCAAGGACGGGGCGTTCGGTTCTGCCATTTTTACCGGTGCGCCACTGCCGATTACGCGGGCCGATGATGAGTTTGCTGCCTTGATGATTGCAAACTCCTGGATGGGTGAGCACCGCAAAGCGTATTCCCGCCTGTATCAGAAGATCCGCGAGGCCCGCTCGATGAACTATGGCGATTACTCCTATATTGAGTGGTACAGTGCAGGTGGAAGCAACCAGTTGCCGCCGTCCGGGGTGCCGCGCGGGTCAAACTACTGGTCAATCTGGATCCGGCCGGTGCAAATTGCTACACAGTTAAGATCACAATATCCGGAATTGGCGGATATCAAGATCGGGCATGCACACTTTGCCTTGCGCATGGCCATCCGCGAGTTTGATCTGCTGATTAAAAATGGTATGAGTAAAGCGGATTTTCTTGCCACCAGGACCTTTTTGCGCAGTTATACAAAACTCTATGCGCAAAGCCCGGCGCAACAACTGGGCTGGTTAATGGATTCGCGTTTCTATGGCCGCACAGATTATTTGGCCGAGCTGGATCGCTTGTTGGAAAAAACCACATTGCAGCAAGTCAACGCAGCCATACGCAAGTATTGGCAAACCGACAATATGTTCGTCACCATTGTGACCGATACCAGTGAAGCCCAACCCCTGGCCGACAGTTTGATCAACAACACGGCTTCGCCCATGAGTTACTCAAACCAGGTTAAAGCCGGGCTGCCGCCTGAGATACTGGCCGAAGATGAAGTGGTTGCAGTTTACCCTTTGAATGTCAAGAAAGTTACGATAGTGGCGTCTGCTGATACTTTCAGGTAGGGAATCAGGTTTCCTGCTTTTTAGCGGCACGGCTGGCCGTTTTGCGCTCGTGTTCCTTCAGGTGCAGTTTGCGGATGCGTATAGACGCCGGTGTGACTTCCACCAGTTCATCATCCTGGATGAATTCCAGCGCCTGCTCCAGGCTCATGATCTGGGGCGCCGACAGCAGCACGTTATCGTCTTTGATCACAGTACGAATATTGGTCAATTGCTTGGCTTTGAGCGGGTTGACGGTTAGGTCGTTGCCACGGTTATGGATGCCGATCAACTGTCCTTCATAGACATCGACACCTGCTTCGATGATCATGCGGCCACGGTCTTGCAGATTGAACAAGGCATAGGCCACGGCCTTGCCGGTGCTGTTGGAGATCAGAACGCCGTTGTTGCGTGTCGATATGGGGGCTGGATTGTAAGGGCCGTAATGTTCAAACGTATGAAACAGAAGGCCGGTGCCGGCGGTTACCGTGCGGAACTCTGACTGGAAGCCGATCAGGCCACGCGCGGGAATGATGTAGTCCATGCGGATACGGCCCTTGCCGTCGGGCTGCATGTCCTGCAATACGCCACGACGCTCGCCGAGCCGTTCCATGACCGCGCCCTGGTAGTCGGCTTGCAGGTCAACCACCAGCAATTCATAAGGTTCCTGCGTCTCACCGTCATTATCTTGCAGGATCACTTCCGGTCGGGAAATGGCCATTTCATAACCTTCCCGGCGCATGGTCTCAATCAGGATGGACAGGTGCAGTTCACCGCGGCCGGAAATGCGGAATTTTTCCGCATCAGCGGTTTCTTCAATCCGCAGGGCGACGTTATGACTGGCTTCGCGCAGCAGTCGCTCACGCAACTGCCGGCTGGTCAGGAACTTGCCTTCGCGCCCCGCAAACGGCGATTTGTTGACCCGGAAGGTCATGCTGATGGTTGGTTCATCGACGGTCAGTGGCGGCAGGGCCTCCACCGCTTCACGGTCACACAATGTGTCTGAAATGCGCAGATTTTCGACACCGGTGACGGCAATGATGTCACCCGCACCGGCCTCGGGAATTTCCACCCGCTCAAGACCATAAAAACCCAGCACTTGCAGAATACGGGCGTTATGCTGCTCACCGTAACGATCAATGACCGTGATGCGCTGGTTGGCTTTGACACTGCCACGCTGGATCCGGCCAATGCCGATCACGCCGACATAGGTGTTGTAGTCCAGCGTGGTGACCCGCATCTGGAAGGGGCCTTGCTGATCAACATCGGGCGGCTGGACTTCTCGCACAATCGTCTCAAATAATGGCGTCATATCGCCTTCACGTACGCTGTCTTCGAGACCGGCATAACCGCGCAGGGCAGATGCGTAGACCACCGGAAAGTCCAGTTGCTCGTCGCTGGCGCCCAACTGGTCAAACAATTCGAAGGTCTGGTCCAGCACCCAGTGGGGACGCGCACCGTCGCGGTCCACCTTGTTGATGACCACAATTGGCCGGAAACCCATTTCGAATGCTTTCTGGGTGACAAAACGGGTTTGCGGCATCGGGCCGTCCACGGCGTCCACCAGCAGCAATACCGTATCCACCATGCTGAGGATGCGCTCAACTTCACCGCCGAAATCCGCGTGGCCCGGTGTATCAACGATATTGATATGGTATTTCTCTTCACCATCGGTCCAGTTAATGGCGGTATTTTTGGACAGAATGGTGATGCCGCGTTCTTTCTCAAGATCATTGGAATCCATCACCCGGTCGGGTGTAGCGGCGCGCTCGCCGAGCGTGCCTGACTGCTGCAACAACTGGTCAACGAGCGTGGTTTTGCCATGATCAACATGGGCGATGATAGCGATATTCCTGAGGTTCTCAATCACGGTGGATTCCAACTAAAGCAAGCGCGCGCAAGTTACACGGTTTATCCGTTGGGTGCAATGTTTTTTATGAAAAAACAGCAAGATAAATGAGGCTTTGAGCCCGACAAGCGTATCGGATTCAATGGGTTTTGAAGCCCATCTTTCTTAGCTGCCCTGCAGTTTCAGCCGGTGTGCCAGCGACGAGGTGTGACTTGAACTCATGGCGCTCCGGATAAGCAAATCTCAGCTTATCAAACTGCACGCACCCTTCAGCCTGTGGCAAACAGGGCAAAGCCCGCAAGGCCGCGTCATCCCTTGCCACCGGGCAACTGGAGCGAATCAGTTGTTGCAAGGTGTCATCTGCAGCATCGGAAGGCAGAAAATTGTGTCTCACAACACCAATCGCGGTTGCTGCCTGATGAGCCGGCGTGAACGCAAAAGTGCTGCAGAATGCCTGATAGATGATTTCTGTACCGGCACGCTTGCCCTCACGGCTGTAGCCGGCGACGTGCGGTGTGGCTACGGTCACGGCAGCGAGCAATTCCGGCGCTATGCACGGCTCGTTGGGCCAGACATCCAGCGCCGCATGTATGCGACCCGACTGGAGTTGTGCCAACAAGGCAGTTGCTTCGATGGCACCGCCGCGTGCAGTGTTTACCAGCAACGTTCCATCAGGTAGCGCTGCCAGTCGCCCAGGGTCGAACAGGTCTTTGCTCGGGTATCTGCCCGTGTGGATCAGTGGCACATGCAAACTGACGATGCTGTTGGCACAAGCCTCTTGCAGGGAAACCAGGTGCCGTTCGCCCAGGTCCTGAAGGGGCGGATCACAAGCCATGACGGGTATTTCCATGGTTTTGAGCAGACGCTCAAGCCGCGCGCCCACATTTCCACGGCCGATGATGCCGACCCGTTGTCTGCGGAAATCCTTGTCCAGGCGCTCACAGGCGAGCCACATCATGGCCAGCGTGTATTGTGCTGCCGCATTTGCGTTGCAACCCGGTGCGTGGACCCAGCCAATGTTATTTTCTTCCAGCCAGTCAGTGTCGAGGTGGTCAATACCAATGGTTGCGCTGCCCACGAAAGCAATGTTGGTACCCTCTAGTAATTCCGCGTTGACCCGGGTAACTGATCGAACCAACAACACATCTGCACCACTCAGATCAGAGCGGCGGATACTTCTGCCTTCCAGGCGCACAAGCTCGCCATGAAGGCCGAAAGTATCCTCCAGGGCAGGCATATTCACATCAGCAACAATTTTCATTGCCTAGTGTAGTGTCCTGTATAAAATGGCGATGGTCGGTTGTTGTAAAATGAACCACATTTTTACCTGTCCGGGCGGGCTTCTCCGGTATGAATTTCAGGTACAATAGTACCGTTAATTCAGGGTGCTGGTAGCAAGTCTTTCTGACGGTATTCATCATGTTCCCATGACACCCGCAAACCGCCTTCAAGGAGCGTTCGATGAAACAAGCTGTGCGAGTCGCGATCACCGGTGCAGCCGGGCAGATCGGTTATCAATTGTGCTTCAGAATCGCAGCCGGCGACATGCTCGGCCCCGACCAACCTGTTATCCTGCAGTTACTCGAAATAACACCCGCTCTGGGTGCCCTGGAAGGGGTGGTGATGGAGCTCAAAGATGCCGCATTCCCGTTATTGCAGGATGTCGTGTTTAGCGACGATGCAAATGTAGCGTTCTCTGCCACTGACTACGCTTTACTGGTCGGTGCCAGACCACGTGGTCCGGGTATGGAACGGTCGGATCTGCTGACTGCCAATGGCAAGATCTTCGGCCCGCAGGGAAAGGCAATGAATGCACATGCCAGCCGCGCTATCAAGGTGTTGATTGTTGGTAATCCTGCCAATACCAATGCCCTGATCGCACGCGCCAGTGCGCCAGACCTGAACCCCCGCAATTTCACTGCCATGACCCGCCTCGACCACAACCGTGCGATGGCGCAACTGGCAGAGAAGACCGGAATTCACCACTCGCTGGTGCACAAAATGCTGATTTGGGGCAATCACTCGTCCACGCAATATCCCGATATCAGTTTTGCCGATGCAGATGGCCAAAAAGCCACTGACCTGGTCGCACAGGATTGGTACCGCGAGGTGTTTATCCCCACCGTGCAACAACGCGGCGCCGCGATTATCAAAGCGCGTGGTGCATCCAGTGCGGCCTCGGCCGCGTCTGCTGCTATTGACCACATGCGTAGCTGGGCCTTGGGAACAGCCGAGGGTGACTGGGTTTCCATGGCCGTTCCAGCGGATGGCAGTTACGGCATTGAGCCTGGCATTATTTACTCCTTCCCCTGTGTTTGCAGTGGTGGTGATTACCAGATTGTTCAGGGTTTGGAGATTGATGAATTCAGCCGCGCCCGTATGGACGCTTCAGAGGCAGAGCTACGCGCTGAAAGGCTTGCCGTTGAAGATTTACTGGCTTGATTGATATGTGGCGTTTTGGAGTAGGGCATTGATTCCGTCCGCAGGGAAAAACTTTCGCCGGGTGGTGGCAGATAACCAGCCGTTACAGGTTGTTGGAGCCATCAACGCCTTTACTGCACGGATGGCTAAAAACGTCGGCCATAAAGCCATCTATCTTTCCGGCGGTGGCGTAGCTGCCAATTCACTTGGTCTGCCGGATCTTGGCATCAGCACTTTGGAAGATGTCCTGACCGATGCGCGCCGTATCACGGATGTCTGCGACCTGCCATTGCTGGTGGATATCGATACCGGGTTTGGTGGTGCATTCAATATTGCCCGTACCATCCGGGCGATGATCAAGGCAGGTGTTGCGGCCATCCACGTGGAAGACCAGGTAGCGAGCAAGCGTTGCGGGCATCGTCCCGGCAAGGCCATTGTCAGCAAATCCGAGATGGTGGACCGGATCAAGGCGGCCGTCGATGCGCGCACCGATGGCGACTTTGTGATCATGGCACGTACCGATGCGCTTGCCGTTGAAGGCCTGGGCAGTGCGGTTGAGCGTGCGGTGGCCTGTGTTGAAGCAGGTGCCGATATGATATTTCCTGAAGCTATCAGGACACTTGAGCAATACAGTGAATTCAAGCGTGCGGTCGGTGTGCCGATACTGGCTAACATCACGGAATTCGGACATACACCGCTGTTTACCACAGCCGAACTGGGCGAGGCCGGCGTAGATATTGTTTTGTATTGCTGTTCGGCCTATAGGGCAATGAACAAGGCCGCCTGTGACACCTATGTGTCGATATTACAACAGGGCCATCAAAAAGACATGCTGGGGCGCATGCAAACCCGGGAAGAGCTTTATCAACACCTGGGCTATCACGACTACGAACGCAAGCTGGACGAATTGTTCAGCAGCGCAAAGGATATGGAGGATTGAGCGATGGGTAGTAAGGATTCAGGTGCAGGACTGCGTGGCCAGACTGCGGGCCGGACGGCCGTTTGCACGGTGGGTGCCGAGGGTAACAGCCTGCGTTACCGTGGCTATGATGTGGTCGACCTGGCTGCTCAATCAACATTTCATGAGACGGCCTACCTTATCCTGAAGGGGCAACTGCCAACGGCCGAAGCGCTTGCTGCATGGAAAGCAAAGCTGCAGGGTCTGCGTGGTCTGCCGCAGGCGCTGCGCGATGTGCTGGAGCGGATTCCGGCTGCTACCCACCCCATGGATGTCATGCGCACGGGGTGCTCGTTTCTCGGCAACATTGAGCCGGAAGGTGATTTTTCCAACCAGGATGAAGTTGCTGACCGTTTATTGGCAGCATTCCCGTCCATCATTGTTTACTGGTATCGCTACAGCCACGATGGCGTACGTATTGACACCGAAACCGGTGATGACACCATTGGCGGACATTTCCTGCACATGTTGCACGGCTCCGCCCCAGATGATCTGGCAGCCAGAGTCATGGATGTATCCCTGATTCTTTATGCCGAGCATGAGTTTAACGCATCGACTTTTACCGCCCGGGTTTGTGCATCGACGCTTTCAGATTTGTATTCCTGCATCACTGCAGCCATCGGTTCCTTACGCGGCCCCTTACATGGCGGCGCCAATGAGGCGGCCATGGCCATGATCGAACAGTATGCCAGCGTTGATGAAGCCATCGCAGACGTGTATCGCAAACTCGCGGCCAAAGAACTGATCATGGGTTTTGGGCATGCGGTTTACAAAGTTCGTGACCCACGCAATGCCATCATCAAGGCGTGGTCGGAGAAATTGTCTGCACAGCATGAAGACGCCAGGCTTTTTAAGATTTCTGATGCCGTTGAGCGGGTCATGAAGGAAGAAAAGAACATGTTTGCCAACGCTGATTTCTTCCATGCCAGTGCCTACCATTTCATGGGGATACCCACCCCGTTGTTCACCCCGATATTTGTCATGTCACGGATCACAGGCTGGGCAGCACATTGTTTTGAACAGCGGGCTGATAACCGTATCATTCGGCCTGGGGCGGAGTACATCGGCCACGCCGACCGCGAATACGTCGCGCTGGAATCACGCTAATGGCGAACATCGGAATTCGCACCACCGACCGCCCGCAGCCGGACCAGGCCATACAGGATATTGCAGATTATGTCTGCGACTATCAAATCGATAGTGAGCTGGCGTATTCCACCGCCCACTACTGCCTGCTGGATAGCCTGGCCTGCGCCATGCTGGCAATGAAATTTCCCGATTGTAGCCGCTTGCTCGGGCCGATCGTGCCCGGCGCTACGCTGGCAGGTGGTTCACGTGTTCCCGGAACCGGCCATGAACTGGATCCGGCTCAGGCTGCGTTTAACCTGGGTACCGCAATTCGCTTTCTTGATTTTAATGATACCTGGCTGGCTGCCGAATGGGGCCATCCGTCAGATAACCTGGGCGCAATTTTGTCAGTGGCGGATTATGTATCACGGCTCAACGAGGCAGGTGGCCGATCGCCCCTGGTAATGCACGATGTCCTGACAGCGATGATCAAGGCGCATGAGATCCAGGGGGTGCTGGCGCTGGAGAACAGTTTTAACAAGGTTGGGCTCGACCATGTGTTGCTGGTGAGGGTTGCATCCACGGCAGTTGTGACACACATGCTTGGTGGCAGCAAGGAGCAGGTTATCAACGCAGTTTCAAACGCATGGATCGACGGTGGTGCATTGCGTACCTACCGGCATGCACCCAATACCGGTTCAAGAAAAAGCTGGGCTGCAGGTGATGCCTGTCGACGGGCGGTGACGTTGGCACTGATGGCTGTGGGCGGTGAGATGGGCTATCCATCGGCACTGACTGCGGAAGTCTGGGGTTACTACGACGTATTGTTCAAAGGCAGGCCGTTTGAGTTGCAACGGAGATACGGCAGTTATGTCATGGAGAACATCCTGTTCAAGATCTCTTTCCCTGCCGAATTCCATGCCCAGACGGCGGTTGAGTGCGCCCTGCAGTTACACCCGCAGCTTAAGGATAGGCTTGATGATATCAACAGAATTGTCATTGAAACCCAGGAAGCCGGTGTCCGGATCATCGATAAAGCCGGTCCATTAGCGAATTATGCGGATCGTGATCACTGCATCCAGTATATGGTTGCGTTACCCTTGATTACCGGTGAGTTGAGCGCCGGATCCTATGCTGATGAAATTGCTGCTGATCCGCGTATTGATACCCTGCGCGAAGTAATGCAAGTGACTGAAAATGTGAAATTTACGCACGAATATTTCGATCCCGACAAGCGTGGGATCGGTAATGCGGTGCAGGTATTTTTTAACGATGGTTCAGCCTCCGAGCGTGTCGAAATCAGCTATCCTATAGGACACAGAAGGCGTCGTGAAGAGGGTATTCCCCTACTGATCAGGAAGTTCGAGAATGCAGTTGCAGATCACTTTCCGAAACATCAGGCAATGACTATTCGCCAGGCCGTAGCGTCACAAGTTGCATTGAAGTCAATGGCTGTACCGGCGTTCGTCGATGATTGGGTGCTCAAGGGAAACCCGTAAAGAAGAGCCGGTTTCCACAGATTACGCAGATTTCCTTTGAACTTAAGGCGATACCTCAATACTCATTTTGCGGCAAACCATCCGAAATTTCATAATAATCGCCTTTTTCGGCTACAAATATATGCAGTGCAAGCTTTATGTCAGTCGGGATCGCTAAATTGTATAACGCCGAGTTAGATCATTTCTCATAGTGATACCGGCAGGAAATAATCGTAAGTTGGTTGTTATCAACTGCGTATACCAAGCGATTACTGTCATCAATGCGTCGGGACCAAAAGCCGGATAAGTTCTCCTTAAGTGGTTCGGGTTTACCAATACCTTTAAAAGGGCTTCGCTTTGTGTCCTCAATTAACTTGTTTATTCGTTTTAGAGCCTTTCTATCTTGACCCTGCCAGTAGACATAGTCTGCCCAAGACTCCTTTGTCCAGGACAGTATCTCAATCATCTACTAATTCATGTTGTTGAGTTTTACCGGCACGATACTGTTTAATTGATTTGCTGAGGTGAGCCACGTTTGCAGGGCTTTTCAATAAATGCACCGTTTCCATCAAGCCATTGAAATGATCTAACGACATGACAACTGCATCATCAGCGTCCCGGCGAGTAATAACTGCAATGTCTGCATCATTGACCACCTGATCAATCACGTTCTTTAGTCGGTTTCTGGCTTCAGAAAAATTGATAATTCTCATAATAATCTACCTAAACATGTACATAATATAGAACAAGTATAACTTGTCTCATATATTGTGCAAGTATTTTTTAACCAACCTCTGCTAATTTTGCTGGATAAGAAGCACAGCCAAATTGAAGATCGCTACCATGCCCTCGGCAGAACCAATG
>QIKV01000147.1 GCA_003233115.1 Oceanospirillales bacterium | reverse complement strand
CTGATTATTTACGAAACATTTACGATTGAAAATCGACGCTTTGGTCGGCCGGGCAATGCGGATTTTCTGCTCCGTCCCAGTGAATTGAAAGTAATGTTTGAGGATTGGGAAATTATCTACCATTTCGAGGGCATCCTGCAAAATCCTGATCGTGCACTGGCCCAAATTGTTACCAGGAAACCTGGATCGACTTTGACCATGGCTCGCTGAACCCACTACCCGATAAATTCATCAAAAGAAAGTGAGTCGTCGTATCCTGTTTGCGGTCTGAACAATGCGCTATCATTGCCGACCATGTGCCTAATCCTTTTCGCCTGGCAATCCCATCCGCGTTATGCCCTGGTAATGGCCGCCAACCGTGATGAGTTTCACAGCCGCCCCACCACCGCAGCCGAATACTGGAAAGAGTCCCCACAACTTCTGGCCGGGCGCGATCTGCACGCGGGTGGTACCTGGCTGGGCGTGACACACCAGGGCCGCTTTGCCGCGATCACCAACTACCGGGAACCGCCAGGTGGTTCTCCGCCACTTAAACGGTCGCGCGGTCACCTGGTACGGGATTACCTGCTGGATACAGACTTACCCTCCGACCACGCAAAGTCCTTGTTGCAACAAGGAAAGCAGTACAGTGGGTTCAACCTCCTGCTGGGGAATTTGAGAACCCTGACCTATGTTTCCAACCGCAGCGAGAACACCACCGCAGTGACTCCAGGCAGCCATGGCCTGAGCAACCATCTGCTCGACACGGACTGGCCCAAGGTTCACGCGGGCCGTAGCCGCCTCGATCAACTGCTTGGAAATGAGCAAGTAGAACCGGAGGCACTGTTTGAACTGCTCGCCGGCAGGGAAGTTATTTCAGGAGACGAACCATCTGGCTTTGAATTGTGCCTGGCACCTGAATTAATTACCCGGAAAATGTTTCTCGTATCACCGGAGTATGGGACACGTTCATCCACCGTACTGCTGTTGAGCCGTAAGGGTCACGTCACCTTTGTCGAACGACAGTTCGATTCGGAAGGCAGGGCCACCGGTACTCGAAGTCATGAATTCCAGGTCTTACAGGAACTTAACTGACGTTTTATCCAGGGAGACCCTGACCTATTCATGCACCCGTAGCTAATGGGCCTTTAAGAGGCTACCTGTAGCTGGTCGGCGCCGTCGTAAACCCTTGCCTGGAGCCCCGCTTGAACTTAAAGTGGCGGGGTACCCGTTCCAGTTCGTTTTATCAGTTCTTCATATGTCGGAAAAGGACCTTCAATGACTTCTGCAAACACTTCACGTTACCCGAATGCACACTATCTCGCTGAGCCTGATTGGCTGGGCATCCATATCAATGACGACGATGTGCGCGTCATCGATGCCCGCTTTGATGTGCGGGTCCGTGCCGATGGCAGCCTGGAGGAGGTTTCAGGTTATGCTGACTTCCTGGTAGAGCATATTCCCGGTGCACAATTCGTTGACCTGTATAAAGACCTGGCCGACCCACTGGTTCCGGTCCACATCATCGGCCCGGAGGCCTTCGAGGTGCTGATGAACCGCCTGGGAATCGGACCACATACTACCGTGGTAATCTACGACGATCGTGGCGGGGCCTGGGCCGCACGGCTTTGGTGGGCTCTGCGTTATTACGGCCACGACCGTGTAAAAATGCTCAACGGTGGCTTGAGCGCTTGGCACGCTGCTGGTCAGCAACTACAGAGTGAAGTCATCGAGGTAACGCCGGCCCAGTTTGTCGCTAACGTACAACCGCAACTGCGGGTGAGCAAAGAGGATGTGCTGACCGCCATTGACGCACCACAAACCCCCATTGTTGATGCCCTTCCTGCGCCTTACTATCTCGGCGGAGCAGGGCTCTACCCACAGCACCGCATGGGCCACATACCAGGCGCCTTCAATGTATCGACCGAGGATCAGATTGATCCGGATACCCTGCGGGTCAAACCAATGGAAACCCTGCAGGCGCTTTGGCAGGACGTGAACATCACACCAGACCAAACCGTCATCACCTATTGCGGCGGCGGCATATACGCATCATTTGCCTTCTTCATACTGGCCCTGATGGGACATGAGAAGGCAGCGCTTTACGATGCTTCGTGGATGGAATGGGGAGCCGATGACAGCCTGCCGATTGAAACCGGCAAGCACTCCGCGCAGTAAAGAAACTTTTCATGGCGAAAAAGATATTTATAAGACCAGGAATTGCTGTGTAAAGCCGGAAGTATTTGCTTGCGGATAGTTTCTGCTACAGCCATGGCAACAGAGTCAGTCCACCAGGCGGGGCAGTCGCGACAACGCTGGCTGCAGAAAATTATTCTGTTCCAGCCTCATCCTCTTCAAAATCAATATTCTCTTGTTCAGCAACAAAGTGCAGCGCCATTTCAAAAGCTCTTTGCGTAAACTCCCGAACCCGCTCGAAACCGTCATCCGTTAATTGGCGGGCCGCATCCTGGCTACGGTAGATATTGAGAAACTGTATTTCCCTTTCAGCTTCCAGCACCAGCTTGTCCAACCCCAGGGTTCCCATGACATCCCAAATACCCGGGCTGTAGGTGCGGGCAAATTTCATGATGAATGGAATGGGGTCGTTACGGGCGTAAAAAGATGCCAGGCGCAGCAGAATTTCAAAGGGCAGTCCGGCTTTGCCTTCCTCTACTGCTTTCAATAAGTCGGGATTTTCCAGGTCTATAGCCGAGGACAGTTCGGTGAGTGTCAATCCCGCGACTTCGCGCATGTCTCTTAATGAGGTTCCCGCTTTGCCCATTCGCTCCATTTGTTCGGGCGTATATTTGAGCAGCTTGGCCACCTGATCCCAGGTTCTTTCGGAAGCCATTTTTGCCGCTTGTCCGGTGAAATCCAGCAATCCTCCCAGCAGTGAACCGACCTGACTACCCAGCAGATCATCCAGCATGGAGCTGTTATCTTTGACTTCTGCCTGTTTCTTGTCAGGGGCTTTTTTACGCTTGTCGCTGTCTTTTCCAGCCATGGTGCAAACTCCAATCAAATCAATATTTGAAGCAGTATAAACCAGCCTGTTCACCACGTGATTGATATTCCATCTATCTTGCAGATCCCGGTTCAAACCTGCTACCCATTCCGCTACCCATTCCGGTGAGGTCTGCCACCCCTGAAAGCGCCCTTGCCATGGTACTCATATTCAACTGACGTCCTGAGTACTGCGCAAGCAAGCTGAGAAACCTTCTGAACGGCCTTTGGCACTGCGGTCTGAGTCTATAACTCCTCTGCGTACCTCGAAAAGATCTGGGTATTACAAGCGTTGACTTAGTGAGGGTAAAAAAATGCACCCGCCCCCCCCGGGCGGGTGCATTTAAACCGTGAGCATCTGCTGCGGTTCGATACTCTACACTACCCTAACGCCGGCGATTGCGCGGTAGGTACCAGGATTGGTTGGACTCTTTTATTGCCCTGCAGGTCCCGTCCTCGTTCCAGCCAAACTGAATGAATGAATACGCACTGACCGACTTGATCACATCCAACAGGATTTCATTGTCAGTCTCGCAAGCCGCTGACACTCCATCGGCATCAGTGGCCTGGCAGAACCCAAACCCGTACCCGCCACCTAACCCATCCGCGATGCCCCACACACCACAGCCTATAACTTCAACCTTATTTTTGGCTGTTCTTGCCGCCAACTGCGACCCTTTCGCAACTCTATTCACCAAATCAACTTCAACAGGTGCTTTCATAACAGCACCCGCAAAGCTATTGAATGATACAACTATAAGAACGGTAGCTATTGCAAAAATAACTAGTTGTCTGGGCTTCATAAATATCTCCTTAGGATTATCTGCTACTTTCGATGATGAAAGACCCATCACCTGGCGAGTCCCTGTTAAGGGATCAGAAACCTCTCCCCCTGAGGTTGTTCGCCAGGTTTTTGAGGACTCCAGCAGAAGCTTATTAATTCCTTGTCGGGAAAGCCTGAAGAAAACATCAAAGAAACCTCAGGGAAACATGGGGACGGCTCTGGTTTTCAAGCCAATACACAATCTTTAGAGATACGATGAACAACGATAGATTTACTGGAAGCGACTGATTTGCCTAAAAGAACGATTAAGGTAGCACCCGGCTTTCACTTCGCCACACAGAGCGACTAAATACCGAATATTTCAATGACTACACGCATGATATTGTAATCATGATCTTTTCTTTAGACTTCCATCATATATTTCTCAAATCAACTTGCTAGTCTTTGTTTTACACATTTAACCGGAATGTTTCTGCTGCCGTACTTAGTCAAAAGGAAGGCCGCCAATATAGTGAGCAAAATAATGTTGCAGCCAGGTAAATTAGTAAAGACAGGCACCTTTGCAGGTAGGGTTCTGTTGGTAAATTTACTCAGTTTACTGATCTTTTCCGGCTGCAGTCGGAATGAAGATGAAGCCATAGTCATTGGCAACAATACGGGTCAGCTACAGGTGCTGAGAGTAACCGGCCTGGCCCTGTCACCCGCTTTTGAAATTACTCAGAAACATTATGTCTCAACCGCTGATTACTCTGTTACAAAAATCAGACTACAGGCCTGGGCGAGACAATCCGGTACCAAAATCAGGGTAAATGGCCGACCGTTGAGAGCCGCAGGTGAGTTTGCCCTGGCCGTAGGCAATAACCGTTTCACCATTCGAGTTTCCAACAACCAGAAAATCACCGAACAGTATCAACTAACTGTGGTTCGATTACCTGAATTAAGAGACGAGTTTAGAACCGACAGCTGATCTTGATGCAGCTATGCCGGGGAGCGAATCCGCCAGTCATTCCAGCAATCGCGACAGGTTCTGTTGGCGCTATCATTTGGACGTAAGGCGTTGCAATTTGCAACAGCAAAGTGGGAGTCTCCAGTGAAAGATGGGTTTTTTTCCGGGATCTGAAGGTTTGCTTGGTGATTCCTCCATTCCGCTGTGGTACAAAGGTGTGAATGCATAGTTATAAGAACAGGATGCCCACACAAGAGAAATTTTTGTTGGGCGAGTGGCTGGTTCGCCCTACTGAAGGTGCCATAAGTTGCGGTAAAGAAAAACGGCGACTGGAGCCCAAGGCCCTGTCTGTATTGGTGGTGCTTGCAGAAGCTGAAGGGTCGGTGGTGTCCCGCGAAAAACTACTGAATGCTGTGTGGCCTAATCAGGTTATCGGTGATGAGGTAATCAACTCCAATATTGCGGCGTTACGCAAAGCGTTGGGTGATGATCGTAAAACCAATCGATATATCCAGACAGTTCCCAAGAAAGGTTACAAGCTGGTTAAGGACGTCCAATGGCTTGAACCAGAAGACCACAACATCGGAGCGGGGCAGTCAAGCCACAGCGAAGGGTCTGCGGCCTCAAATCAAAACCGAACCCCAGTTTTGTCATTGCACAACTGGCGGCTTTATATACCGGTTGTTCTGCTCATTCTCGCCGCAGCGGCAGTTATGATTCGACAATCACAACAAAACCCATCACCTGCACAGGATGAATTTTCCGTCGCCGTTTTACCCTTCGAAGTTTTTAGTGCAGATCCTGATATTAAGTATTTTTCTGATGGCCTTGCTGAGGAAATATTGCATCAATTGGTCACCTATCCAAACTTAAAAGTTATGGCGAGGTCTGCATCCTTCCAATACCGGAATTCCGGGAAAAGCCTGACTGAGATCGCGCAAGAACTCAACGTCAAGTACCTTATTGAAGGCCGTGTCCGAGTACATGAAGATGGGTTGAGGATCACTGTTCAGCTAATTAATGCGCGTAATAATTTCAATTTGTGGTCCCGAGTATTTGATGATTCAACCGGTGAACTTTTTAAAATTCAGCACCAGGTTGGGGCTGCTGTTAGCGACATGTTGGGTATCAGTGGAACTTCCAAAGAAATTGCCTCAAGTCGTAGTCACCCGGCGTCAGAGCAGGCCTATGAATATTTTGTTATGGCACAGGCTCATATGAAAGTGGCCGCTGTAGAGTCCTATGAACAAGCACTCTCACTTTTTGAAAAAGCGATTAAACTTTCTCCAGATTACGCACTGGCCTATACCGGTAAGGCTGCAAGTTATCTTTTACTCTACCAGTATAAGCACCTCGACAGGGAAGTGGCGACCTCAGAGGCAAACCTTGCTCTTGAAAAGGCGCTTCAGCTAGACCCAAATCTTGCGGAGGCCTATGCAACAAAGGGCTTAATGTACACCTACCTTAAACAATATGATAAGGCAGAACAGCTCTATATCAAGGCCCTGGGGTTACATCCAAATTTACGTCTGACCCATCACAATTATGCGTTTATGCTGTGGCAGCAGTCACGCTTTAAAGAGGCCATTGAGCAAGCCGAAATTGCCCTGGAGACGGATCCACTATCCAAGCAAACATACTTTATTATTGCCGATTCTTTAGCAAGCATAGGAGAATTTAAAAAAGCAATTTCAGTTTATCAGCATTGCCAAAGAGTACTGCCAGGATTCTTATCCTGTTATGCGGGTCTTGCGAATCTCTACCAGATACTCGGTGAACTTGACAAGGCCAAAGCCAATCTTGAAATGTCAGCATCCGTGTCGGAGCCCGGAAATTTCTGGCACGACGACATCAATGCATCATATTTGATTCGCACCGGGAGTTTTGCTGAAGCAGACAGCATATTAAACAGGGCGGCTGAGATAAACCCAACTGACTACTTCCTGCTGAGGACTCGGTGGCTGGTTGCTCTGGCACAAAATGATATGGATGAGTTTATTGACTCGATCGATCAGCTTTCAGTTCAATTTCCGGAAGATATGGATGTACACAAGTTTCAGGCATTGAATGCCTATTGGAAACAAGACTTTGAGTTAGCGGTCAAGCGCTACGAAAAGGTACTGAGCGACAGCCCCAAATCCATGTTTAACCTGTGGGATTATTCAGATGGAATGTCACATGCTGTCAATCTTGCAGTCAGTTACGACAAGACTGGCAAACAGAAAAAGAAACAACAATTATTGATGCAAATAGGACAGCATTTCAATACTTTTCCAGATGAATTTTCACGTGTTTCCGGGGGGTTCTATATTCGCGCACAATACGATATGTTGTTGGGAAACACTCAAGGTTCCGAACAAATATTGCAACAATTACAACAGGGGTGGGCGCTCAAATGGTTACCTCAAAAGGATATTTTCTGGCAGATTTATCCACTGAAAACATCCAACAGACAAAACCTGGTAAGCAGTAAATAGTCGGCCGGCCCCTATAGTGGGCCCACACCCTTCGCTCATGAATAAAAAGCCTGTATCTTGCTATCTGATCTGCGCTGTACTGTCAATTTCCACCCTGCCGGCTTCGTTACTGTGGGCAGATGAGAGTAATGGTCCAGCAACAGATGCGGCCCTGGACGAAATTATCGTCTATGCCGAACGGGTCGCAAATACCGAACCGGCTGGCAGCTATGCCACACTTGCGACCGCATTGCGCTTTGATCCGCAGACAGAATTGCAATCACGCGGTCTGCCTGAAGGTCAGGCCGACGTCACTGTCCAGGGTGGTGTATTTGAGAATACCGGCTTTATGCTGGGGGCAATCAGTGTAATGGACCCCCAAACCGGTCACTACACGGCGGGCCTACCCGTTGATCCTCGCTCGCTCTCAACACCAGTTCTGCTCACCGGTATCGATAACGCCCTTAACGGTTTTAACGCAAATATTGCCACCGTTAGCTATTCTCTTCCCGGTCTTCGGGATGGCGGCAATGTCTTACTGGGGTTTGGCAACAACAGCCTCTGGTTTTCATCTGCCAGGATGGCGAAAACCACAAGTCTGAGGGGTGGCAATGATTTCGGCGTTTCCTTATCGGCAGCATACTCGCAGGGCGATGGGACTCTGGCCAATGGCGAGCATAAATTCAGCCGCTACAATGCGCAATTTCAGCATCGTACTAATAATTCACAAACCGACCTGTTATTTGCCTATCAGGACAAATTCTACGCCTGGCCCGGTGCCTATACCGGTTTTGCTTCGCTGGCGGAAACCGACCATACGAAAACACAGTTTATTCTGGCCAATCACCGCCGCGATACCGGCAGCGGCTGGTTTGAAGCGAGCGCGTATTACCGCAAGCTGGATGATGATTATGATTTTGATCGCACCACTCAGGAATCCGGAACGCCCGGGTCTTTCGAGCACGCCACGCGGGTTTATGCGGCCGGATTCCAGGGCTCACTACGCAAAGGTGCAATCGACTGGCGCTATGGCGGGCAATTGACCAGCGACAAATTGCTACGTTCAACCGACCTGACCAAGGGCCGCTTTACCAGTCGAAATTACGCGAAGTTCAGCCTGGTACCATCCTTTGATTTTGCACAATCAAACAACAGGAAATTTACAGCGCGTATTGGTGCAAGCTATGACACATCCAACCGCGACAGCAGCGCGATCTCACCATTGGCAGGCATCACTCTGCAGCGAAATTCGGCTGCCGGAAGCAACTTTTTTAGCATCGAATATGCCACAACTTCACAACTACCCGGTTACACAGCTTTGAATTCCCGTCCACGGGGCCTGTTCGGCGGCAACGCCGGACTGGGGCGCGAAAAGGCAAAACAATTGTCCCTGTCCGCCAGTCACGAAGCACTTGAATGGAGCGGTAAAGTCAGCGTGTTTTACCGCAGGGACAGCGATCTGGTGGATTGGACTTACTTCACCGCTGTGCCATTTTCACGTCAGGCTAACGCGGTTGACCTCGACGTTTTTGGCATCGGGCTACTTGCCACACGGCAGTGGGAATCGCTATACGTGGTTGCCGCTTACACCTATCTGAACAAAGATTCGGCTTACGGCTCAGCGAATGTGGATGCCAGTTTTTATGCCTTGAACTACGCCCGTCACCGGGCGACACTGGCACTGCGGTATCAACTGATGGCTACGCTGGAAGTACGCATGGACAACGAGTATCGCGTGCAAAAAGACAACCCGTTACGCACCAGTCAGGACAGCAGTTACATCGCAGCAATCGCATTGGTCTGGAAACCTGCCAGTATCAGCGCGCTGGGCTTCAATTTAAGCGTTGACAACCTGACCGATAGCAAATTTCAGTTTTTCCCGGGCACACCCGCAGTTGGACGGCAGTTAAGTATCAGTGCAAGCTACAATTGGTGGTAATGGAGGTCTTGAGTCTGCTCTGCACGTACAACTTATCCGTTCCCCGCCGGTAAATTCGCTGCGAATAGTCGCGCCAGTTGAATCGTAAGGACTGGATTCTGCTCTTTTACCGCTCTATTTCACACCAACTCCAATTTACCTACTTAAGAAATCTGAGAATCGAAGTTACCTCAACTGCATAACTGCACGTAATATTTTATCAGTGATACCACTAAATACCTGAAAAGGGTCAGCGTCCGCTGGCAGCTTCTCAGCACGTTTTTTAGCTTCGTTAAAATCAAAAATAAACAAACGTATTCCACTACGCCCACGAATGCTGATCGTTTCAATCACATCATTGGTTTCGATAAAAATTTCCACATCGATATCGATAGGCGCACTAATATTCTCGAGTGTTCTTAGTGCAGACTGACGAAACGCCTTGCCAGCAAATCTACTCAACCCCAGTGTTACTTCGTTTTGCCTAAATTGCGACGTACTAACGGTATGGTCATACAATGTACCTGACAGCCGCTGAGAAATTTCAGTAAAAAGTATATTGCCAAGTATGCCCGGCTTACCCGAAATAGAGTATGAGTACCCCTCTGCCGGCTCATCCAAAGGCAACGGTCCGGGCGCATGATTACGACTACGACTAAGCGTACCTTCATCAATAAAGTGGTAGTTTCTCAACAGGCATGATGGACCTGGAATACGTTGTTCAGCCATATTGCTCAACCACAATGATTAACAAACATGTTATACGACTCGATTTAACGTTGCTTAAAGATAACAATAATCACAATTCTTAAATGTAAATCATGAAAACCTGTATTTACATTCCAGTTAGTGTTATGCCACTTACGCACCTTTCATTTCTTTTTTCAATAAAATTCGCATAAATGACAACATTTTCTGGATTGCTCTCAGCATAGACATAAGCCGCCTTTGTAAGAAGCCAGGAACAACATTCGCCGGTGCAAATGCTGCGCCTTCAGCAATTCTAGAAATAGCCGCTGAAGCACCAGCCGCCATTAGAACACAACTGAACCTTCAGTACTGTACAGCCCAGACAGCTTCGGGTAACGTGCCAGCACTGAATCTGAATGGGATGTAGCGCGTGACCGACCAGTGGCTGGTACTTAAATTTGGCGGCACCAGTGTAAGCGGCAGGGAGCAGTGGGCAACCATTGAATCGCTGGCCCGGCAGCGCCTTGGCCAGGGTTACCATGTGGTGCTGGTCTGTTCTGCAATAACGGGTGTTACCGATGCCCTGCAGAGACTGGCCGAACGGGCGCCTGCCCGCGCCGACAGTGGAATCGATAAAATACTATCCCGGCACCGGCAACTGGCAGCCGAACTGGGCATAGAAATCGAAGACCTGCTGCATGATGCCGCTGAACAAATAACGCTTGCACTCAAACAGATTGCCGGTGCCACTGACGAGGTGAGCCTTTATGCAGGCATGGCGGCCCTGCTACCACTGGGAGAATGGCTAAGTACCCGCATCGGTGAGCGCTACCTGGCGCGTAGCCTGGCAATTGACTGGGTGGATGCCTGCGAGGCATTGCAAGCGCTTGCAGAAGATGATTTACATGCCAGGCGCGCGTGGCTATCGGCCCGCTGCGTCAGCAACCCTGACCCGGTACTGCAAAAAAAATGGCGGGCAAAAGTCCCGCTGTTAATTACCCAGGGCTTTGTGGCCACACACCCACAGGGGGGTACGGCATTGCTGGGTCGTGGCGGTTCTGATACCTCTGCGGTGCTACTGGCAAGCCGCCTTGAGGCCAGGCATGTAGAGATATGGACAGATGTCCCCGGCCTGTTCAGTGCCGACCCAAAGCTTATTCCTACTGCCCGGCTGTTACGAACCCTTGACTATGAGGAGGCGCTGGAAATGGCCGCCAGCGGTGCAAAAGTGGTGCATTCACGCTGTATCCGAGCCGCAGCAGATGCCGGTATTCCAGTGCGGATAGGCGACCTGGGCAACATCGACTTAGCCGGGACCACGATACAGCATCATGATGACATGCCTGCGCATGACACGGAGGGTATCAGAGGTGTATGTTGCCAGCCCGAAATGGCCGTGTTGCTGTTGCAGAACCTTGATACGCGAGAGCAGGTCGGGTTTCTGGCCTGGGTGTTTGCACAGATCAGCCAGGCGGGTATTTCCATCGACCTGGTGGCTACTTCTGAGACAACGACCACGGTGGCACTCAACATGACCACGAATCACCTGGATGAATCGATACTGTCTGATCTCGCAGCATCACTGGAGCGACGCTGTGCCGTGACCGTTTATCCACATTGCAGCACCATCAACCTGGTTGGCCGTGGCGCCCGTGTGGCGTTGGCCAGGATTGATCCCGGCTCCAGTTTCTTTGCTGATCACCCACTGTTGATGCTATCCCAGTCGGCCAACGATTTGTGCATCAGCTTGCTGGTGCAGGCAGAGGATGCGGACGAATTACTCAAAATTATGCACGACGCGCTGATCGAAGCAATTTAGTTGCGCTAATCGCTAATAGTAGCGGGCCAACACGACCGAACGATCAACCCCGTTCTGATCCAGCAATACGACCCGGGTGCCCTTCGCAGCCCTGGAAAGCTTCCTGAGTCTGGTGCTCAATTCAATTCCCGTTCCACTGTGCCCTTCCACAGATGCTACAAACATGCCCTTTTGCCACCCCGCTTGCTCGGCAGGGCTCCCTGGTGCGACCAGGATAACTTTGAGTCGCTTGCCTTGCGGCAGCGCTGCCAAGCCAGCGAGACTCCGATAGAACTCGCGCGTTTGCCAATCAGGTCCGGGCTCCAGGTGAATCTGACCACGCCCAAAGTCAAAGATAATCCGGAAACGACTCAGTACCCCGCCACCCAGGATCCCCTCAAAGTCATCACGAGTGAGCTTCGCCCCGCTGTCAGCGGGAATAGCGATTGGCATGTCCTTCAGTTCGAACCCGCCGACAGAAAAACTTTCGACGGATACCTTGATCTCCTTGATGAGGCCGCCAATGCCTCCGCTAACCCACTCCGAAGTGGGGGCTCGATCATCCAGCAAGTGCTGACGCCTGGCGAGTGAGGGAAAGACGTCTGCAGTGAAGGCACTACCCGTGTCAATCAGATACCAGGCGGGCTCACGGCCTTCGATGGATGCTGCCACCGCAAGGCGCCCTTTTTTAAGCTGCCTGACTTTAACCGTGTGTCCTGACCCGTCGTAGTTGAAGTCCCCAGCAGACCGGAAGGCAATTCGCCGATTCGGGTAGTCAATATCAACAATCATGTGCATGAAAGACTCAATGCCCAGGATGAAAGGCATGGGCCGGCCAATTACTGCAGTGAATGATGACATATCAACAATGGCAACTTTCGTAGCCTGAATGGAAACATTACCGCTCGCAACTTTAATATTCTTAGCCATATAAGATTTTGCCTTTCCTCCAAAGCCGCCTACCTTGAATTTTCTCCCCTTGCGCACCCCAAAGCGCTTGGCAAAAGTTTTGTCAATAAAAGAAATCTCGGCACCCGTATCTACAATCATGTCGGTCTCATTGCCATTGATTGTTCCCCGGATGAAGATGTACTGGTCATCGTAAAAGTCGAAAGAGATCCACTTCTGCTGTGCCGGTTGCTGGCTTGCAAGCACTGTCGGGGAAGCAAATATGAAGAGGATGAGGAGGGCCGGGAATATCAGTCGCTTCATTGGCAGGTGCCTTAAATTCGGTCTTTGAACCCGTTCCATACGGGACAGGTTTGAACAGGATAGTAGAATATTTCTTGTCATTGCAATGAATATGGCCACTGTTTCTGGCAATTATCATGTCCCTTTGCAGAAAAATTAGCATGTTAAAATAGTCGAAGAACAGGGAAACCAACATGTCTGGCCAAAGCGACAGAAAACAAAACATCAGCTTGATTATCGGGCTTTCGATCCCCGTGGCAATGATTTTCTTTGTTGCCATCGCTATCAATGGGCCGCGCTGGTTCAATACCATTGAGGCGCCAAAGCATGATTTCCTCTACCTTAGCGGTCAACCAAACCCCTATTTCACCTACCTGGTTCAGGACGGCTATGTAACCCTGAAGGAGGGTACTGTTCAAGAAGGAAACAGTAAGCCTGTTAAAAACCCGGTGCATTTCTTTATCCACGATGTATCAGAAAATACCAGCAGGGAAATCCCGGAAAAAGAAGCGTTGAGTTTGCCAGTGGATGGATCCGTTCGTTCGGCTGATGGTTTTGCGCTGGAATCGGGTCGACGCGGTGGCTGGTTCCTTTTTGGCTACAGCCGGGATTACAGAAGTCGTTACCTGGTGAAGGAGAATTACAGCCAGAAGCTCAATCTTGAGACCCCAAGTTCAAATTATAGCTACTACTGGAATATTCAGTTTCTTGGATGGTTGAGCACCAATGAATAAGCAGGAACTACTGCAGGAGCTGGCATTAAAACTTGAATCTGGTGATCTGACTCAAACCGAAATCATGCAGGCCATCGGGGCGGGCACCGAGCCCGCCTCTGAAGACGCCTCTGAAAGCAGCCATTCTGCCTCGCGCCTGTCTGCTGTGCTTTATTTTATCGGTGGTGGAGTGGTGTTTCTGGGCTTGGCATTTCTTATCGCCCAACAATGGCAGGGATTTTCCAGCACGATGAGAATCTTCGTAACCCTGGGTTCCGGGCTTGCAGCATTCGTGGTCGGGGTTTTATTTGTCAATCAAGCACGACTGGGGGCTGCCGGGCCTGCATTTTTCCTGATTGCAGCACTGCTGCTGCCGGGTGGGTTATTGGTAACCTACGATGAGTTTGGCATCAAGATTGATACAACTTTTGTACAGATCCAGATTGCCGGCATCCTGCTTGCTGCCTACCTGACAGCCTACTTGAATATGCGGAGAAATGTATTGTTGACCTTCGCATTTATTTTTGGCAGTTGGCTTTTCATGGCCACTATGGATTTTATGGTCCGCGGTGTTCCCTGGTTTGATCACTGGCGATTCTTCAGCTACTCCGTCCTGCTGCTTGGAATAGCCTATATGTTGCTGGCCTATAGTTTCGCTGAGACTGAACGCGGCGTCCTGAGTGGTTGGCTGTATAGTTTTGGTGCTATCGGATTTCTTAGTGCAGGGCTGGCCCTCGGCGGCTGGAAGCCTTCCCAGAGTGTGGTTTGGGAGGCGCTTTACCCCGGACTTGTTTTTGCCATCATATTCCTCAGCACATATTTAAAGAGCAAAGCTTTGTTAGTCTTCGGCTCGCTGGCACTGGGCATTTATCTTACAAAAATCACCGCGCAGTACTTCAGCGACAGTATTGGTTGGGCGTTTGCTCTGGTGATCATCGGTTTTTTGCTGATGGGGGTGGCATTTCTGGCCGTGCGACTCAACCACCGCTATGTTTCGCAGAAATAAAATCCGGTCGGTGCAGGGGATATGACAGCGTTGATTCTCTGGCTGTCCATGGCCTTTTATGGTGCAGGTTTCCTGACTTACCTGTTAAGCCGCAACGGAACACATCGGGCAATGGAGCGTGTATCCCTGTACCTCGTGATCGTTGCGATGATTCTCCATACCATCATACTGGTACTGAGAGTATTGGAAACAGGCCACGCTCCCATCGCCCGGCGATTTGAAACACTGTTGTTTTTCAGTTGGTCCATCGCGGTGCTGAATACGATACTTATGCTTCGTTACAAGTTCAGGGAAGCAGACACGTTGACGGTTCCCGTGATCCTGCTGGCGCTCCTGCTGGCCGCTTTCTCCGATACGGGCATATACCCACTGCCGCTCGCCCTGCAGACGTGGTGGTTCGAGGTCCACGTGGTGACCTCCTTCTTTGCCTACGCGCTGTTCACCCTTGCGGCGGCGGCCGGAGCAATTTATCTGCGCAGGGAAAGGCATGGCCCGGGCAGGGAACTCCAGGTTTGTCAGACCATTATCTACCGCTCGGTCCTGTGGGGGTTTGCCTTTTTCTCAACCTCCATGGTGCTGGGTGCAATCTGGGGTTATCTTGCGTGGGGTTCTTACTGGCTGTGGGAGTCCAAGAGCGTGGCATCACTGCTGCTGTGGTTCTATTACGCCGGGGTGCTGCACACGCGCATGGTCAAGGGGTGGCGGGGAAAAATAGTGTCGGTCATGGTCATCATCGGCTTCGGTCTGGTGATGTTTACCTATCTCGGGGTCAGCATCTTTCTGAAAAGCTCCCATGGGATGTAGGTGAGTGAAGCGTATCTGGAAATTTTTTAGCTCGACCCGCCTGGCGATCGTTCTGACCCTCCTCATTACGGTTGATGTCCTGATTGGCACCATCCTGCTTTCCGGTTCGCCAAAAGTGTTCGGCACGATAGATCTGGAAATATTCTTCTCCTGGCTGTCGGGTACTGGCCTGAACAATCTCGACACCTCCTGGTGGATATTCCTGCTGCTGGCTCTGTTGGTCCTGTTTACCCTTAACACCGTCGTCTGCAGTGTGGACTCGATCGCTTCTCTGCTAAAAACCCGCGCGGGCGGGGCCAGAATCCACGCCAGGAGAATACTCTCCCAAGCCATCCATGTGGGCTTTATCATCGGTCTTGCAGGGCATCTTGTATCCAGTACTACCGGGTTCCGTACCATGAACAATTACCTTGTGCAGGGCGACACCCTTGCCCTGCCGCAAAGCAGCGCATTGTCGCTGCGGCTAAACAAAGTGGACGTTGGCTTGACCGGCAGCGGGGGTATGCAAAGGATGGATGCCTACGTCAGCCTGTTGCGGGATGGGAAAATCATCAGGGAAAAAGTGGTAAGGCTAAACGAACCACTCCTGTATCAGGGCAATGCAGTCTATATCACCCACCACGGACAAATGCCGGATGGCATGAAGTTCAATCTTACCGGTAACGGCAACCCGGAGACAATCCGGATCATGTTTCAACAGGGAAGCGAGACAAGAAAAAATGGTTATACCTTCAGGCCAGGGCGTCTCGTGCCGGATTTTGTCAGGGACAGTAATGGAGAAATTTATTCAGCCTCGGAAGATTTCCGCAACCCCGCGCAGGAAATAAATATTTACAGGGGAGAAGAATTCCTGGCTTCTGGCTGGTTCTTTTTCAAATACCCGGATCGGGCCCCGCTTGCGTTTGACGGACTCGAGCTTGCCTTTACCGGGCTTGCCTACACGCCGTATGCAGTTCTGACCATCAACAAAGACCCCGGTGCAGTTGTCGTCCTGTCCGGCGCACTGGTTTTTTTGTTCTCCCTCGTCGGGCTTCTGTTGATGAATTTTCACGTCAAATCTGAACTTCTGAATCTCAATTCATATCATCCGGAATAAACCGGAAGTACCCTCAGTTGTCCTGAACTGTTGTGTTTGCATGTCTACGCCTTCCAGTGGCGATTAAAGGCAGCACCCATTACCCATCATCATCGTCTTTAAAAAAACGATGCATGTCCTTGTTCTTTTGCGCGTCTGCGTGAATTCCCGTAATGAACGCAGCGGCGGCGGAACGTCTGCCTAACTGTAATTTGGAAAGAATCTTGCTGACATAATTCTTGACAGTTTTATCGCTCAGGAAAACTTCACTGGCAATTTCCTTGTTGGTTTTACCCTCGGCTATCAGATCAAGAATTTGTCGTTCCTTATCGGTCAGATTGGCAAATTTATTTTCGGCTTCAGTGGGGCGGTGGCGAAGTTTTTGCAGTACCTTTCCCGTTATGCCTGGATCAAGCAAGGATCCACCTCCCGCGACAACCCTGATGCCATTAACGATACCAGCAGCACTGACTTCCTTGAGCAAATACCCCGACGCCCCAGCCATGATTGAGGCAAACACAGCTTCGTCATCGGGATAAGAAGTCAGCATAATGACCCGTACGTCCGGCATTTTCTCAAGAATCTCACGACAGGCTTCGATACCACTGCCATCGGGCAGGCGCACGTCCATCAGGATGATATCAGGCTCGCACTTCAAGGCAATGTCGACGGCTTCGCGTTGATTACCCGCCTGGCCAACAATGCTGAAATTATCTACATCGCCAAGCACGGCGGACAAACCCTGGCGAACAATTTCATGGTCATCAACCAGCATTACTTTTATGGTAGTTTCCACGATGTAGCCCTTCGATTTATCCAGTGTACTGCCGGCTGAGACCCGCTGTCTGAGACCCACCGTGTTGATATGCGGAGATAGCTGATTTTGGCACAATTAACTCAGCGGTATAACCTTTGCCCGGATCAGTGACTATCTTGAGTCTCCCATCCAGGGTAGCCAGGCGCTTGCGGATGTTTTCCAAACCATGCCCCGCGCCACTTTTATTCTGATCAGGGGTGGCCCCACCCCCATTGTCTGACACCCGTACCCGAACCAACTTTTCTTCGCAGATGACCGCCAGACTGACCGCCGTGGTATTGCTATGGCGAATTACGTTGGAAACACACTCGTGCAGCGCGCGCTCAATAACGCACAATCTGCTATCCAGGTCCTCGGTCAGGGACGCGCTGATGTCGGCATGAATTTGAGCGATTCCATGGGCCCTGAGTCGCACCACTTCGTTACGCACTGCAGCAGAAATGGTATCGGGTCTGCTATTATTTTTTTCGAGATCGAAAATGTAGTCGCGAAGTTCTTTAATAACGCCGTTTATCGCTGAAACCGCCTGGCTGACCCGGGCTGATGCGCCGTTAACAAGAATATGTCCGCTGCCCGACAGGTGTTTACGATCGACCAGCGACTCAAGTTGAAGTCCCAGCGCGTATAAAGACTGGATGGCACCATCATGTAAATCCATGGCAATACGCTGACGTTCTTCCAGCGCGGACAGTCGTCCAAGCCGCTCATAAAGATGGGCGTTGTCAACCGAGATTGCCGACTGTGCAGCAAGTAGCGAAAGCACTGAAACATCCTCTTTGGTAAAGGCCTCACCACTGGTTTTGTCACACAGATACAGACCCCCGATCACCCGCGCACGACTAACAATGGGAACCCCTACAAGGCTATTCATCTGCGGGTTACCACTGGGGAAACCGCTAAACTGCGGATGGTCGCGAAGATCATCGATCAGAATCGAGCGCCCATCGCGGATGATGACTGCCAGCGGACCGGTCGCCATAGGCGGTGCATTGTCGAGCCAGGTATTGCCATTCTCATCACACGCCACAAAGTTACGAATGGCTCCCCCTTCTGCCCCCACCGCCAGCGCTCCGTAGCGGCAATCTATAGTCAGGCAGGCGCTGCGCACGACCATTCGTAAAATATCTTCAAGTTGATGTTCAGCAGATAGCTCTAAACCAACTTCGTTTAGTGACTGCAGGTGCCTTCTGTGAATCTTATCGGTCGCCTGTAAGCGACGAATGATACTGAAAATCAGTGTTGAGAAACCCAGTACGCCAAAAAAAATAATTGAAATGACAATCAGGCGCTCAGCCAAGCGCGAGACCATATTGTGCAGGTAAAATTCACGCGTGATCTCTAAAACTGCCAGAAACATCAGCGGCAGCACAATGCATAGTGCTTTCAGCCAGCGTAAATCCTGAAATATCCAGCCCTTGAGTTGCTTGGTATCCATCATAGTCTGTCCCAGTGCTCCCAAAACGAGTGCCCGCGCCCAGAACTGTTCCTGACCGCCGGGCCGATAGTCACATTTTATTGGAGTACTTTGGCCCCTGAAGTGTATCCCATCGACCCTAGGAAATATTAGCCCCAGGGACTAATTTATTCAATGGGACAGTCAACGGAAGAACCGCCTTGAAAGCGATTCAGATACTCATCTTAGACGACCACAAGGATGCACGCGACGCACTCTGTCAAAAGCTATCTGAGGAAGTGGGTCTTGAAGTCAACGCACTGCCTGCTTCAGCGTCAGAGGCTGTTGCCGCAGCACTGTCTGCACCACCTGACGTGATACTGATGGACATCAAGACCCGGCTCGGCAATGGCCTCAAGCTGTGTCGCGAGATGATTTTCGAAAACCCGGGTGTCCACGTATTGATTTTAACTTCATGCGCGCCACAAAGCGAGATTGACCAATTCAACAAAATTGGTGTTGCGGGATGTCTCTTCAAGGATCTGGAGACAGGTGCGCTATTGGAAGCTATTCGGTCCTTATGAAATACAGGAGATTTATCATGAAAACCAAGAACTGGTTACTGTTCGGCCTGGCAATTAGCTTCGGCTTTGTAGCCATAGATGCTCAAGCCATTCCGGCTTTCGCGCGTAAAACAAGTATGCCTTGCTCTAGCTGCCACTATGCTGTTCCCGCGTTGAATGCGCTTGGTCGCCAATTCAAGACGAATGGCTATCGCTTGAGTGAAGCCGTCAAGCCAAAGCGCAAATTTAACGACTACCTGAAACTGGACAATGCATTTCCAGTATCTGCTGCACTGGTTGCCCGCCCTTATAACAAGACCAAAGGTAACAAAGCCAGCGTCGAAGCCCTGCATGAACTGGAACTCTATATTGCTGGTTCGTTTGGTGACAAATGGTCCGGATTTATGGAGTTTGCCGGTGAAGCTGGCAGCGACTTTAATGCTGGAGTTGACCATGGGCAAGTGACGTATTCTGCCTCGCCGCAGCTCAATCTCCAGATCGCCATGGGTCCGACCTTCTGGAGTGACCCATACGACACTTTGACCCATATGCGCCGTCTAACCGTGGGTGAGAGTTCCATTATCGGCAGTGCCTTCGGTGGTGCCGATGGCCCGGTTGGGGAAAACCGTCAATACGTCAGCGTCAATGGCCGGTTTGCCAACAAACTATTCTACTCAATAGGCTTTGGCAGCCTGATCGACAATGCCGAGGGTGCCGATCCACAGACATTTATAGGGCGTGTCGCCTATGACATTACACCCAATGTAATGGCTGGTGCTTTCACCGTGGACGGCACCTGTAGCATCGCCAGTGGCAGCCCTGATTGCGCGCTTGCCGACAGAAGCTTCAGTCGCAGTGGTCTCGACTTCCAGGCCGACGTCAATCACTGGCGTTTTACCGGTGTCTTCATGCAAGCCAAGGATGACGACATAAATGGCATAAACAAGGAGAGCAACAATGCCATGACTGGCCGAGTGGTATATGCCTTCCAAAAAGATTATCGCCCAGTCTGGGTTCCCTACCTGCAGATTGACCGCCACCAGCAATTCGACGGTACAGAGACCATCACCGACAGCACCATTGGCGTGACCAGATACTTTGATGAAAATATCAAAGGCACCGTTGAATACACCAATACCAACGGCGACGGCACCACGCCTGACGACTATCGACTGGTATTCCAACTGGCTGCGTATTTCTAGATCTGACCAAGCAGTGTAAATAACGCCCCTGTGCCAAAAGCCGAGACCCAATCCGGGTCTCGGCTTTTTTAACCAACCGAATGAAACTGTGGCCGGGTTAACTGCAGGTTATGCTGCGTTAGAACTCCGCAACATCTCTGCGGTGAACGGCAATTTCATGCCAGGGTTCTTGTGGCGTTCCAGATAGGCCTCGCGGGACTGGAACCTGGAGAGCTTGCCAGACGTAGTGCGTGGCAAAGACCCGGGTTTAACCATATCAATGATGGCATTGATACCGAAATGCTTATGCATCAACTCACCGATCTGATCTGCCAGACGGATACGCGACGGCTTGTCCCTGAGCTTGGTCTCCACCACCATAACCGCCAGTTCCTCATCCTCAAAACCAGCAATAGAGAACGCGGCTACACCGCCAGGGCGAACACCTTCAATGCGCTGGGCAACAACTTCCATATCGTGCGGCCAGATGTTGCGGCCCTTGACGATAATGACGTCCTTGCTGCGCGCTGTGATGAAAATGTGATCGCCGACGCGGTAACCAATATCACCGGTATCCAGCCAGCCATCTTTGTCCAGCACCGCCCGGGTGCTTTCCTGGTCCTGGAAATAACCACTCATCACACTTGGGCCTTTGAGAAAAATTTCACCACACTGACGTTGCCCGACGTCATGATTCTGCCCGTCACGAATTGAAACTTCAAAATCAGGCAACACCGGGCCACAATCGGCATAGGCAGCGACTTGACCAACCGATGGAGCCAACGGTACCGCTTCACCTGTAATGGTCATCACATCCTGGTCCACGTAGTCGATGCTCAAGCCCTTGTTCAGCGGCGCGAAACTAACCGCCAGGACACTTTCCGCCATGCCATAACATGCGACAAAGGCCTTTTCATTAAAACCGCACGGCGCCAGCGCCTGTGCAAATTCCTGCAGAGGCAAGGGGTTGACCTGCTCTGCCCCCACGCAGGCTACACGCCAACTACTGAGGTCGTAGCGTTCATAATCGGACGGCCGCAACCGGCGTGCGCATAAGGCATAGCCGAAAGTAGGGCTGGATGAGATCGTACCCTGGTTGTCCGAAATGAGCTTGAGCCACAACCGTGGCCGCATGGCAAAGGTCCGGGTGGCAAGGTAATCAACCGACAGTTGGGCGATCAATGGTACCAGGATGAAGCCGACCAACCCCATATCATGATAATAGGGCAACCATGAAACAAGCCGGTCTTCAGACGTCAGTTTGAGCCCATGCCTGGCAATGCTGCGAATATTGTTCAGCACGGTTGCATGGTCAACCTCGACGCCACGCGGAAAGCGCGTGCTGCCGGATGTGTACTGCAGGTAGGCAATATCCCCGGCGGCAGGCGCGCTTAGCGCCATCACCTTGTCCGGCAACGCGTCAAAATCTTCCGCTGCACCAGACATCAGCAAATTGAGGTCTTTGCCAGCTTCCTCCAGGAAGGAAATATGCGACGCGGGTGCCACTGCAATGGTCGCACCACAGCTTTCCAGCATCCGCCGAACCTGCCCCACGTATGCCTTGCGGGCGCCAAGTTGCAAACTGGCTGGTAGAGCAACCGGTATCAACCCCGCATACTGGCAGGCAAAAAAGAAGCGGTGGAACATCGGGTCGGTCGCGGCAATGATGCCGACCCGGTCGCCACGCCTGCAACCCAGGCCCAGCAAACGCCGGGCCAGGGTCCTGGCCTGATCACGCAGATCACGATAGGACAGCATGGCATCAAGTTCACCGCGGTGGTTGTAGAAATTAAAGCCGCTGCTACCCCCGGCGGCATACTCCAGCGCATCCACGAGCGTGTTAAAACCATCCGTCTTTAACGTCAATGACTTATTTACCGGCGTTGCTTGGATGGAACGCCGTTTCTGCTTTTCGTGATTCTGCTTAAAACCGCTATTTGAATTCATCATCCGTGGCCTTTGTGGGTCAAAGTATGTGGATAAACAGAATTAAAACTCCATAGGGAGTAGTAACCAATCTATCCAGCTTTTATTGCTACAGATGCAAATTTAGTGGGTTTACCGCATGCATGCTTGTCTTTACCAGCCAATGACTTGACCTGAATATAGAGTATTTTCTTACACAAAGGTTCCGGTACGCAGTGGTGTCAATGCCTGACCAGCTCAAACCCCGCCCGCACCGCATCAAGATTCATCTGCGCGTATTTCTTAGGTGTGACACGCAGATTGCCCAGCGATATGGCTGTTCTGCTCAAAGGCACCAAAGTGATCTACGACGGACCTGCGGGTGTTGAAGTCAAAGACCTTATGTCGTATCCATATATCTTTGTCACAAGCAATGATGAGACAACCTCAGGAAATTATGCTGAAATAACTGTTTTTTTACCTAAGTAAAGCTTCTTTAAACTGATCGCGCAGCGCCTTGCGTTTAAGCTTGCCGACCACGGTTTTTGGAATTTCACCGACGCGGATGATGCTGCGTGGCTTTTTGTAGGATGCAACGCGCTCGGCAACGAAATCAATCAGCTCTGAATCTGCGACCGTGACGCCGGACCGGAGCACGATCACTGCAGTCACCGTCTCCACCCAAAGCCTGTCAGGCGTGCCGATTACAGCACATTCCAGCACTGCAGGGTGGGCCATAATCACGTCTTCGATCTCACGCGGATAAACGTTATAACCACCGGTAATGATCATATCCGAGGTGCGGTCGCGAAGATAAAGAAACCCTTCTGCATCGAACTGGCCCATGTCGCGCGTGCGCAACCATCCGCCATCCATGATCATGCTGGCGTTCAATTCCGGCGCATTGTGGTAGCCGGCCATCATGGACGGGGCGCGTACGGCGATTTCACCCACCTCCCCCGCAGCAACGTCCTGGCCAGCCTCGTCCACCAGCCGAATCTGCACATCGAGGGCCGGCAGCCCACAAGCCCCAAGATACTTGCCCCGGTGATGCTCTGGCCGCAATGTAGTGATGCATAATGGACACTCTGTCTGGCCATAATATTGCCAGAAGCGCTCGCGCCCCCACAGTGCCATCGCCTTTTCCAGCACCGGCAACGGCATCGGTGAGGCTCCGTAAATGACCTGGCGCAATCGACTGATATCCATCGTTTTGATGTACGGCTGTTCCATCAACATTTGCAGCATGGTGGGAACCAGGTTTATCGCGGTCACACCCGCTGACTCGATCAGCCGGAGGTATTTATCGGGGTCAAACGAGGACATGATGACAGTGCAGGCGCCGCGCACCCAGAAAGGCAGCACAAAGACGCCGCTGGCATGAATGAGCGAAGCCGCATGCAACATGACGTCATCACGGTCAACCTGTATGAGATTCAATAATACGTTTCTGCAGATGCCCGCGTAGGACGCCTGGGTATGTTGCGCGGCCTTCAGCGTGCCGGTCGTTCCAGAGGTAAAAAGGGTCAGAACGACATCGTCGCCAGCAACTTCAACCTGCGGGTCGTCAGCGCTCATTTTTCCGGCGCTGACCAGCAGATCACCACCCTCTTGCGTCGCTGCCCCAAGACCCAGGCAGATCAATTGCGGGAAAATCGCACTCAGGTCCTCCGCCCTTTGCACCAGGTCGGCCCCATGAATAAAAAGCCGGCAATCCATTTCGGCCAGCATTTTGTGCTGCTCTTCAAGCGATAGCCTGGAATTGAGCGGTACACGGTTGACCCCGGCCTTAACACAGGCAAATTCGAGCGGCACGCTATACAGTCCGTTATCCACCAACAGGGCGACCTGGTCGCCGCGTTTCGCACCCATTGAGATGAGTGCGTTGGCAAACCGGTTTGCCAGCTCATCAACTTCGCGGTAACTGCACTGCTGCTCGTCAAAGATAATTGCGCTACGCTCCGCATGCGCCCGCGCGCCCTGTTTGATGAGGTCAATATAAAGAGGCGACACGGATTGCCTCTCCATTGTTATTTGTCGAAACTGCCGTGGCGGCCGACACCTTGTGCAAAACGGCTAGCGCCGGTCAGGCTTTCCTGTTCAATGACCGGATATCCAGCCGCTCCTTCCCTGCGCAAAGCCTCCGCAAGCTCGTAATCCCACTGCGCATATACAGACCCGCGATCAGCTTTCATACAGGCCTGCGGAAAAGAGGCTATCTGGTGAGCCAGCCGCACGGCGACACGCAGTGCCTGGCCCACGGCTTCAACACGGTTTACGAGCCCCATTTGCAGGGCTTCTGCAGCCTCGACCGCGCGACCTGTGAGGATCATGTCCAAAGCACGTCCCTGGCCGATAATGCGCGGCAGACGAACGGTCCCGCCATCGATCAGGGGGACACCCCAACGGCGGCAAAATACGCCGAAAATGGCCGTCTCCTCGGCGATCCGTAAATCACACATGAGTGATAGCTCCAGCCCTCCGGCAACTGCATAGCCTGCAACAGCGGCAATGGTGGGCTTCGAAAACACCATGCGCGTCGGCCCCAGGGGACCCGGGCCGTTACCACTTGATTCCACCTCCGGGCCGCGTTCAGGGTGCCCGATACTGGTCAGGTCTGCGCCACTGCAAAAATGCCGGCCCGCACCGGTCAGGACCGCAACTCGCAGATGTTCATCCTCCTCAAACGCGGTAAACGCTTCGCGCAGCAAAATACCCGTCGGGCCATCAATCGCATTGCGTTTTCCCGGGCGGTTAAGCGTAATGATGCAAACTTCTTCATCACGCTCATAGAGAACCGGCTCCTGTGACATAACTCGATCCTTTTTCACTTCCTGACCCTGCGCGGCAACGGTGCTGGATGGTGACCATATTATTACATGTTGAACGGGCAGCCGGAATCCGGTAGTTCAGACGATATTTACCGGGTAGTGATAGCGCTCAAAGTCCTCCGCATACAACGCCGCTACCCTGCGGCGAAGGTCCCTGTCGTAAAAAGCATCGCCCGGTGGTGCTGAAAGGCGATCTCCATTTTTGTCATAGCGAAAGTCGAAACGGGTGTCGCCACAGAAACTGCCATCTTGACCGGTATTTCGAATGGTATGGTGATGGGACGAACGAAAAGCGCTTACATCTGTATGCGGTAGCCCCAGATGGTTTTCGACTTGTCTGAGTCCGTTTTACACATCAGCCAAGTCAACCAGGTACCGGGGCATAACGATACCGACCCTTTCCGCAGCGTGGGCCTGGACTCTATGATGCGGGTTGCAAGCGGTTAAATCGAGGGTTGAGTATAGATGCATGTAAAATGAAAGCTGCGTAGGTCATTATCTTACAATAACTTTAATTGACGACGGCTTAATGGATCTGGAAAAATGCCCGATGCGAAGCTAACCAAGTCACCAATTAGAATTGTGCGTATTCCTTGCGATCCTGTTGCCCTTTATAAAAGCCACCAAAATACTAATATTAGATTTTTTATTCTGAAATTGCCATGCTTTCTCATTCCGAGTTCTTCCTCTAAGAACATAATCTGACTCGCCAATCGGCATAGCAAGATGTATTATTCTTCCGATATAAAGAAATGTTTCGGATCGGCAACCTTGATGCTCCATCAACGGATTGATAACAATCTACAAGGAAATACATTTTTTGAATTCAAACCACTGCAACTACGCGTATAAAGAGAGATCAGACATGAACATTAAGTACTTGGTGATTATTTCTATACTACTTACCGCAGGGTGTGCTGCAACTTATGAAAATCGCGACTTGAAACCACTCGATGCCAAACTGAATAGTAATCTGGGTGTTCTAATTTCAGTTCCCAAGGATGGCTCGTTTGGCGACAAGCAGTATTCTAATTCAGGGAGAATGACAGCCAATGCCGTGAGAACTGCGTTTGGAAAATATGCAACCAAAGTCGATATATCGGATAGCTGTCAGGGTGAAGGCTGTTTAAGTGAAGCCTATATCATAAAGTATGGTTATTATGTAAAGCCCGTAATATTGCACTGGGAAGATCGTGCTACTGAGTGGTCAGGGAAATCGGATCGTGTTGAGATACAGTTAGTTATCTACGATACTGTTACTAGGCAGGAGATAGCGAATTCAACTTATACAGGTAAAAGTAAATGGGCTACTTTCGGTGGCGATCACCCACAGGACCTGCTAGCCGAGCCTACAAATAAATTCGTCGATACACTATACAGATAAATATTTCACGTTTTGGGCGCTACAGGGTCATTCTGTACCGACCGTTATGCGGTAGGATTACAACAAGACCGCAAAGTAGATTTACATGCCGTTTGATAAAAAAGACATAAGTGCATACGAAGCGATGTACGAGGCTCAAAAAATTGCTTATGCACCTGTCATATTTCAGGTTGTGCGAGCATTACGAGACCTTGGGGTTCTGGGCTTACTTGAACAATCTGGCAAAACTGGTATGACCGCAACTGCGCTATGCGAAGCGCTGGAAATCAGCCAATATGGCGTGGAAACCTTGTTGGAAAGCGGTCTTAGTTGCGGCGTAGTTGAGCGCGACCACAACACACCTGCAGCCTACAAGAATTGGGTCTATTTTCTTAGTAAGGTTGGTTACTACATGCTCAACGACTCAATGACCCGAATCAATATGGATTTTAACCATCATGTTTGCTATCACGGGCTTAGCGACCTGGATAAGTCCATTACAGATGGTCAGCCCAAGGGTCTTGCAGTATTTGGAGAACAGTGGAAAACCTTTTACGAGGCGTTACCCCATCTCCCTGAAAGGGCCAAAAACAGCTGGTATGCTTTTGATCATTTTTATTCGGACTCCAGCTATCCTTTAGTTTTGTCAATTGTCTTGAGGGATCATCCCCAAACCATTGTAGATATTGGTACCAATACTGGTAAATTCGCGATTCTCTTGGCGCAAAGTGATCCGAATATCAAGATCACTATGATAGACCTGCCCGATCAACTAGGGGTTGCTGTTCAAAACGTTGAAACAGCTGGCTTTGCAGATCAAATCAGCGCCAATGCAATGGATTTACTGGATTCTGATCTCAAGTTCCCCTATGGCCTTGATGTCTACTGGATGAGCCAATTCTTGTCCTGCTTTGGGTCGGAAGGAGTAGTGAGCATACTGAAGCGTGTTTTTGATGCGATGAGTGGTGAGTCCCGTTTATTTATAATGGAAACCTGCTGGGACAGGCAGAAACACGAAGCAGCGACCTTTTCATTGGTGAACACGAACCCTTACTTCGCTTGCATAGCAAACGGCAACTCAAAAATGTACCATTCAGAAGAGCTGCTGAATTGTGTGGCAGAGGCACGGCTGGAAGTTATTGAAATAAAAGACTATATCAGTATTTGTCACTCCTTGTTTGAGTGCCGCCGTCGCTACGATTGACATGTGTTGGTTGACTCAATTAAACCATTGCTCCGCTTAACCCCAAAACCATGGTGAAATATTTCAGTAGACAAATTCGTGGTTG
>QIKV01000210.1 GCA_003233115.1 Oceanospirillales bacterium | reverse complement strand
ATCTGTTCCGCCCTTCGGTTTCTGGTCGCGGGCCTTCTTCCCGCTTTTATTTATCGACGTATTTCGCGTCTATCTCAAGGAATCGCGTTTTCCTATCGAGTCACCCTTATGGTACGACCGCTTCTTTTGGCAGAACCCGGTCCGGGTGACGCGTCCTGTACCACCTGGACGCTGTCCGTTTTCTTCCACCCTCTCCACTATCGGGCGGGTCGGCCTTCAAGTAGATTCGCATTCCGTTCAAATCCGGTCTTTCGACCGCCTCCGTCCTTCCTGCGATCCCAACCTCGCGGTTGGTGGGTTTCATGTAACGGGGGATTAAAGTTACTACCGGACGGGGTAATTGTCAAAGCCTGAAAAGGGGTATTTAGGATGGTTTTCTCAACGTGTGCATGAGTAAAAAATTACAACTTCATGAATAGAAAAACATCTTAAAAATTGCTTGTATTTTTCTTTGCGACAAAGCGAATGAAATTGATTAAAAATAACACGAAATATTTTCCGGGAAATGCAAAAACCCGGAGCAAATGCTCCGGGTTTTGTTTGTAAGGCTTTCTTTAAACCAATTCAACCAGCAAATACAAGATAGCCGTCAGTACGAAACCGTAGCTAATCACACCCTTTACAGAAGTGAACGGGCCGGTTTTGCCAGCCACGCCGTTGAGCGCGAGCAAGGCGATGAGTCCGAAAACTACTGTGAGCAAGGTGGCGCTTACGGCATGAATCGAAACCTGTAACTGGCCACCGAGATGGGATGAAGAAGCCATAAAAAACAGCATTGGGATCGAGAACAGGGTATTGGTACGCGATGCCAGGCCGGCTTTTCCCAGGGCGTCTGCTACACCCGGCAACGCTTCACCGCCACTGGCAACCTGTTTGGCAGATGCAATGACAACTTTCTGCTTGGGCCAGATAATCAGCCACACGTTCAGGAACATGATCGTTCCCAGGGTTGCGCCAATCATGATGCCCATACCACTGAGGTGTTTAACAGAAATCAGGTATGCGCCACTCAAGAACGTGAACATCGCACCCCAGCGGAACCACCACAGCGCGCGCGGCGCCATTTTCTGGATGACATCCGATTTGGCACCGCCATCGGCTTCTTTAAAGTACTCGCCCTGGACAAAATTAAAATAATAAAGCAGCCCGATCCATGTTACACCGGCAAGCAGATGGACCCAGCGCGTCAGAAAGGCCAAAGAATTTTCACTCAATAAAGCAAGCTCCACGATATGTATCCTCCCTCTTAGAGGTTATTGTGTCAGATCACAAGCGGTTTTACCGCCACCCATAGAATAACCCAGTTCACCGGTCAAAAAACACTATTGGCGAGCAGTTGCTCTTTTATGTGGTAGCGCAAGCCTATAAAATCCAAGCGTGGGGAATCAGATCAACAGGCCATGACGCATTCCGAAGCAAAGCAGCGCATAAGTGAAGCGAAGCGCCGTGAGGTGGAGGCTTACCCGTTTCCGCTGGATGCAGTGGTGCTGGCCGGCACCCACCAAAACCCGAAAAGGCTGATCGCCGGTCGCAACAAGGCTTTTCTGAAAGTTGGCGAGCAGGTTCTGCTCCGTTATGTGGTCAATGCTTTGGTGGAAGCTAGAAATATAGACCAGATTTTCGTAGTGGGACCCGCTGAAGAAATATTTACCGAGTTGGCCGGCTACCCGTCCAGTGTGCGGGTCATTGCCCAGCGTGGGAATATGCTGACCAATTGCTGGGCTGGCATTGAAGCATCAGAAGGCAGTCATCGGAATGACCCCGCCATGCCGGTACAAGAAAGGCCGATCTTGATTATTTCCTGCGACCTGCCGTTGGTTACCAGTCGTGCCGTGGATGATTTTATCGTGCGTTGCGCGCGCCTGGACCGCGAGTCTGACGGGTCCTGGGCGATGCTTGTCGGCGTCGTTAATGAATCCGGGGTGAAGCCGTTTTACCCGGCCGGGGACAAGCCGGGAATTAAACGACCCTTTGTTGATTTGGCCGGCGGACGCTTGCGCCTGGCCAACATATATATTGGCCGGCCACGCAACCTGTCCCATCAGGAAATCCTGCAAACCGGCTTCTCATACCGCAAGGCCAAGGATTGGCGCAACGTGGTTGCATTGGCCTACAGCTTCTTCAGGCGGCCGCACGGCTGGCAATCGGCCTGGCTGACCATGCGTATCCAGCTAACTTTGATGCTCTCCAGGGGCAAGGGACGCTTGTACAGGCGATTGAAGGCTGGTAACACCGAGGACCGGGTTGAAAAATGTATCTCCGAGGTCCTGGGTGGCCCGGTCAAAATTGTAGTGACCCCATTCGGGGGCCTGAGCCTGGACGTGGATGATGAGGAAGACTACCGGGTTCTGAATACCTGTTACCAGGACTGGGCCGCTATTACTGCTGCCGTAGAGCCTGACGGGCGCTAGCCCAGAAGCACCAATGACAGCGTGGGCCAGAACGTGATCAAGATGACGGAAAACAGCAAAAATATAAAAAATGGCAAGGTGGACAAGTAAATATCCACGATTGACCGGTCAAAGCGGTAGCCGGCGATGAAAAGGTTAAGACCAACTGGCGGCGTGATATAGCCAAGTTGCATGGTGGCGAGAAAAACGATTCCCAGGTGAACCGGGTTCACGCCAAACTGCGTAGCCACCGGCAGTATCAGCGGTACGACCAGTACAATAGCTGAGAACACGTCCAGGATTGCTCCGAGTATCAGCAGGAATACCAGCAGCATCACCATAAATGCAAATTCACTGGTAACGAATCCACTGATCCAGTGCAACAGTTGTTGGGGTACGCCGGCGTCGATCATGAAGTTGGTGGATGCGCGTGAGACACCCAATATCATCATGATGCCGCCGACCAGGATCATGGATTCCCGGACAATTGACCGCAGCTTGCGCAGCGGTACTTCCTTGAGTATAAATACGTCTATGATTAAAACATACAGGGCGGTGACCGCCGCGGCCTCGGAGATTGCAAAATAACCACTGTAGATTCCACCGAGTACAATGATAGGAAGTGGTATCTCCCATATTGATTCCCGTGTCGCAGCGCGCACCTCACGCCATGAAAAGTCGCTCAGCGGTGTACGTATTGCGCGGTTCTTCCAGACACTGTAGCCGGCCAAAATAACCAGCATCAGGAAACCCGGCAACAAGCCGGCCAGGAACAGGTGTTCTATCGGCACTTCGGCCACTACGCCATACAAAATCAGCGGCAGCGATGGCGCAAAAAGCAGACCAAGGCTGCCGGCGGATGTGACCAGTCCAAGGTTGAATTTTTCCGGGTAGCCTGCCTGTTTCATGGCAGGGAATAAAATCGCTCCCAGCGCGATGATAGTTACACCGGAAGCACCTGTGAACGCCGTGAAAAAAGCACTGGCTACCAATGACACTACGGCCAGACCAGCGGGCATCCAGCCGAGCAAAGCGGATGTCAGGCGAACCATGCGCCTGGGTGCATTGCTTTCACTCAGCAGGTAACCGGCAAAAGTGAACAGCGGGATTGCCAGCAATATCGGCATCTCAGCGATACCATAAAATTCAATGGCAACAGCCTGCAGATTGATATCTGCCTGGTAAAAGTTCCAGAGCGCACCTGCTGCAATGACCGCGAACAGCGGCGCGCCCAGCAGGATCAGCAAGATAAGTACAAGCCCGATGATCACGGGTGGTTGTCGCCACCTGTCCGGCTGAACGGGCGCTTGATCGCAAAAACCAGATGGCGGTATGCCATCAGTCCGAAACCAATGGGCAGGATAATCTGCAATATCCACGCGGGTGTGTTTATTATCAGCGTGTCACCATACTCGTATGAACCCATCACAAAACGGGCGCTGTACCAACTGAGCAGTGCACAGATGGTGGCGGTAAACAGGTCAACCAGCACCTTAGTGGGCATCTGCAACCTGGCCGGCAGGAACCGGTCCAGTACTGCAATGCTGATGTGTTTGTCCATACGGCTGGCGGCAAGGCCTCCGGCAACGGTTAACCAAAGTACCATCAGGCGAAGTATTTCATCTCCCCAGAACAGGCTGAAGTCAAAAAAGTTGCGCAGAAATATCTGGGTGCCCGCCAATAGAATCATGCCGATCAGGATGAGCATCAATAGCGCATCCTCCGCAAAGGTACCGGCTTTCTCCAGCTTATAGAAAAATGTGCTGCTGCGGCTCACCGGATATTACTTTGCAGGCGTACAGTTACGGTCATGACCTGCATCACCCGCCCGGTAAGTGGCGAGATAGCACTCAAGCTCCGCCAGCAGGCTCACACTTACCACACCTTCATCAGCCAGCTTATGATTGGATTCGAGGACAACATGACGCCACTTCTCGAGTTGCCCCCGGTCCGGCGTAACTGATTTCATGCCATCATCAAGCAATGCTTTATAGGCCGCCTTATTGTCCGCCGCACCTTGCTGGTCGAAGCCCTGGTAAACCCGCTCCATAACCTCACGGACAATGGCCTGGTCAGCAGGCTGCAACCGGTTAAAAACCTTTTTCTCAACGACCAGCATGGCATAGATATAGGCCAGAGGCAGATCAGTGATATAACTCACAGCCGTGTTCCATTGCAGGATTATGGTGGCGGCAGGGGGACCCATGATGGTGTCAATCAATTCTGTCTGTAGCCCGGTCAGCACGTCGGTCAACGGCATTGTGACCGGCGAAACACCCAATGCGCGCAAGGCCCCGTACGACATTATATCGCCATCAGGTATCCATACTTTCAGCCCCTGCAAGTCGTGCAGGTTAGCAATGGGTTTTTTTGACATAATCTGGGCAAACCCGCTGCCGGCAAAGCCGAAGTTGACGTAGCCGGCCTGTTCAATGAGTTCGCGCAGCTTGTGGTCCATCCGTTTGCGTACATAATGAACTTCTTTGAGGTTGTTGAATAACATCGGTAAAGCGTAGAGTTGAGCATCCTTTTGAAAGATACCCAGTGCGTTGGATGTAAAGGCACCACCGTGTAACTGCCCGATACGCATTTTACGCAGTACCTGCTTATCATCGCCCTGCACACCCCCGCCATAGAATTTGAATTTTACCCGGTCATCGGTGCGTTTTGTGATTTCTGCAGCACCGGCCCGCATGGCGATCATCCAGGAGGACCCTTCGGGTGCCAGGGTAGCAATTTTGATCGTCTGAGCGCTGACGGAAGATGTCACAAGAAACAGTAACAAGGCAATTGCAAGCCGTTGTGCAAGCGATCCTTTATCGGGTTGGGGATTCATGAATTTTACATTTCCTTAAAAATAGTCGTCTGCCGAAGCGAGTAATTTCCGTGCTTCGCGTTGAGCCAACGTGTTAAACAGGGTGTAACCATTATGCTTGGGATTAGCTGACAGGACATCGTTCAGCAATTGGTCGTGTAGCTTGCGGTCATACAGCGCGCGGGCGTAATAGCGGGCATAGTCCACATAGATCGACAGGTCCCGCCCCCCCGACAGGGCCAACGCACGCTCGTAGTGCGCTTTTCCGGCTTTAAAGTCTCCACCCAGTGCAGGCGGCCGGATCGTATTTAAAACGGCGAGAAAATGCTCCACCTGAACGGCCTGGTACTGCTTGTTCAGGGCCTGCAGACGTACTAATGAAGATTCGACCCACGGCAGCTTGGCCAATGCACCCCAGTCACTGCTGTGCACTTTGATGTATGCGATCCAGCTCAGGCTCAGTGTATAAAGGCTGGGGGCATCTTTCTTGTCAAGTTTTTCCAGCACGCCGTTAAAATCTCTGAAAGAAAGATTCTCTATCCCGCAAGCCGCCTGGTTGCTGGCGCACAGGGATCGCTGGCCGTAGGCCAGTGCCCGGGCAGTCAGTCGGTCCGCCCTCTTTTCGTCCTCAACAAACAACACACCATAGGCGGCGTACAACTCTGCGGCAGCACTCAGCATTCCGGCATCGTTGGGTGAGCCCTCTACTAAACTGTCCAGCATCAACAGGTAAGCCGGGGCACCATCGCGGACGGTTTCCGGGTCATCCTGGTTCAGGATGGCTGTGTTGAGGTTAGCGGCCATGTCGCCGGTTACCGACTGTATTAGTGAAGAACACGCGGACAGAAACAGCAGGGCCATTGAGATTATGACAGTTGTTCTTTTGCTTGGCTTCAAGATTGGGTGAACCGGTTGGTTTCAGAAGGGTGGATTATAAACTGATACGGGGGCTGAAGAGCAGCCATCAGAGGAGAAACCGGGAGTTTTTAAAACCCCGGCTCCCATGCCAGCCAGTTCAGGGGGGGAGAAATCCAACTGGAAAAAGGGAGCCGGGGGGTCAAGTTTAAAATTGGGATAGCTGCAGCCAACCGCAGCTATCCCTTCTCTTTTTATTATTTAATGTGCCAGGCTTTCACGATTGGTTATTAATTGCTTTCCATCTGCTGAGAAATCCTCTATTTCCGCTATCCGGATTGCAGAGTGGTTTCCGTCCCAATCACGGTCGGTGGCAGTATTCGGAGGACAAGCCACACAACCTGTTTTGGTTTAAACGGATGGACTGACTCTGCAATCACCAGTTCAATCTCCGGATAGTGGAGAGGAAACGCCAGTACAGCCCGTATCGCACGCAACCAATATAAATAACTGGCTGCTTATAGGGAAATCTTCCACCGGAAGATTGACAGAAGATTTACGGAACGTTTGCAGATGAGGTAGCATTAGCCTCCCCCCAGGGATGAATTTATATTCTATCAGCAGCGAATGGATTTCAGTGGGCTTTGAACGCTATCGAATCGGAGACTTGTTACTCAATGCAGGTACGCAGGAAGTTACGCGTGGCGGATCGGTTATTTCGGTTCCAAAGCTTTCCTTCAAACTATTACTCTCACTCGCACGTCATGCGCCCAATGTAGTATCCACTCAGAAGCTGGAAGAGGAAGTCTGGAGCGGCCTGGTGGTTGACAAAGGCACGATTAATAAACGTGTCCTGTTGCTGCGTAAAGCGCTCGGGGAAAGCAAAGGCAAAGTGCCTTATATTACGGTTGTGCGCGGTAGTGGTTACCGTCTGGATGTTCCGGTAACGCGTGTCGACAGCGAACCGGGAAAGTCAAAATCCCGCCGACCTGACCAGCAGGGCTTTTTTCAGCGAAGTTCCAGCGTTATGCGGGTAGTGTCGTATTGGCTGCTTGGAATTGTGGCAATACTGGTTTTGTACCAGGGTTTCCAGAATGCCACGCAGAAATCTACTGATTCTGGAGTAGGCAAAAGTTCACCTGATGAGTCACAGCTGGCGGCAGCTTACGACCGCCGATCGATTGCTGTCCTGCCGTTTGTTGATTTGAGTGAGGGTAATGACCATCAATTTCTTGCTGATGGCATCGCCGAGGAGGTCATTAATCTGCTGGCAGGAATGGACGGTCTGAGCGTAGCTGCGCGCCGGTCATCATTTTCATTTCGCAATACGGCTTTAGGTGCGATGGAGATTGCTGACTACTTGCGGGTGGGCACTGTTCTTGAGGGTAGCATCAGGCACGAAGGCGGGCAGATACGTGTAACTGCACAGTTGATAGACACGCGTAGCGGCTATCACCTGTGGTCAAAACATTATGACCAGAGCCTGGATCAGGTATTCGAGGTACAGGATGACATAGCTGTAAATATTGCAGCAGCGTTAAAGCTGACGCTGGCGGATAGTGAAAAACCGGATTCCAGTAAAAATACTACCAGTGATATGGAAGCTTTTACTTTTTACCTGAAGGGTCGTGAATTACTGAATGACCGGATACGGCTTCGGACAGAAGGCTTGCAAGACGCAGCAGGTTTTTTCCAGGAAGCAGTGCGGCTTGATCCGAAATTTGCCCGCGCCCATGCTGGCGTTGCGGCAGCTTACTGGCTACTCACATCTTATGACCCGTCACTTGACCGGGAAAGCTATTTTGATAAGGCTAGAACAAGTGCCCAGTTTGCAATTGAAATTGACCCGTCTTCAACCGATGCCCTGGGTGTGTTGGCCTCCATTCATTCGGCCCGTGGTGAAATTGAATCGGCTGTTGCGTTGTTTGAGCAAATCAGACGGATTGGCAGCAAGGATTCCAATATTCTTCATTGGCAAGCCACGTTGCATATGCGCCTGGGGTATTTTCACCAGTTGATAGATGAACTGACGGAAACCTATAACCGGGATCCACTGAATCAGCACATAGGCTGGTCGCTGGCAGCAGCCCTTAATTTCTCCGGTCATCCGCAGGAGGCAGCAAAAATACTGGACAAGCTGGATGATTTTGCTTACCGCGATTACAACCTTGGCCTGACCGCCATTTACACCGGGGACTACCCGCGGGCGCGTGAATTGCTTCGTAATGCTCAGTTACGTTCGGGCATATTACCGGCGGTCTACGCAGATATGGTGATTGATGGTCTGCAAGACCCGAACGGGCCCGGGCAGTATGCACAGAAACTAGTGAGCGCTGCCAGGCGCGGGGAATTGGATAGGCTGGTCGCATTTGAAGCACTTTTGACCCTGGGTTCGCCACGCGCCTTTGATCTTGGTATTGACCCGCTTAAGGACATCAATAAAACGCAAATACTTGCGCAGGTGTGGAATAATTGGGCGGTAGCATTGCGCCAGGATTCACGCTTCAAGGAATGGGTCAGGAAACTTGGCTATGTGGATTTCTGGAGAAAACACAGTTGGCCGGACCGTTGCAGGCCGATCAGTCTTAGTGATTTTGCGTGCAATTGAGAATTCCTTGAGCTGACGGGGCACATGGTATGAATCTGACCACACACTGGGCCGGCCTTCTGGCCGTAGCCCTGTTCATTGGCGCTTACGTTCTCGTCATTCTTGAAGAAAATATTCACCTGCGTAAATCCAAGCCGGTGATTGTGGCTGCCGGGTTTATCTGGATGCTGGTGGCTATCGCTTATGCCATGAATGGGGATACCAGCAGCGCGGAAGAACTGGTGCGCCACAACCTGCTTGAATTCGCAGAGTTGTTCCTGTTTCTGCTCGCCGCCATGACCTTCATCAATACGATGGAAGAGCGGGGAGTGTTTGATGTGTTAAGAGCCTGGCTGGTCAGCCAGGGGTTTTCATTACGTAAGATATTCTGGATCACCGGCAGCATTGCCTTCCTGATGTCACCGGTGGCCGACAACCTGGCTACGGCTCTGCTAATGGCTGCGGTGATCATTTCGGTTGGCGGTAGTAACCACCGTTTCGTGGCGCTGGCGAGCATCAATATCGTCGTCGCGGCGAATGCCGGCGGTGCTTTCAGCCCGTTTGGTGATATCACCACGTTAATGGTCTGGCAAAAAGGCTATATACCGTTCAGCGGGTTCTTCGCCTTGCTGGTGCCGTCAATTGTGAACTGGCTGGTAACGGCCGGCATACTGTCATTTGCCTTGCCATCGGGTAAACCTGACCCTGTGCAGGAGGAAGCGCATTTGAAACATGGTGCATGGATGGTTGTAGTCCTGTTTATTGTGACCATCGCAATGGCTGTTTCAGTGCACAACTATCTGCATTTGCCGCCGGTCATGGGCATGATGACCGGCCTGGGGTTTTTAAAGCTATTTGGCTATTACCTCAAACGCCGGCAACACGAGTCCGTACCTCAAGGTCCCCGGGAAGATTCGGCACTAGGCAGCGAGGCTATCCACACGGGCGGCAACGTGAATACAGTCGTACCCTATGATATTTACGCCAGTCTGCAAAAAGCAGAGTGGGACACATTGATGTTTTTCTACGGTGTGATCCTCAGTGTCGGTGGCCTGGGTGCGTTCGGTTACCTGGCGCTGGGATCTGAGCTATTGTATAACGGCCTGGGTCCGACTACTTCCAATATACTGGTAGGTTTGATCTCGGCTGTGGTGGACAATATCCCCGTGATGTTTGCAGTGCTGGCGATGGCACCGGATATGAGCCAGGGGCAGTGGCTACTGGTCACGCTCACGGCTGGCGTTGGCGGGTCAATGTTATCCATTGGTTCCGCTGCCGGGGTGGCGGTCATGGGCCAGGCGCGTGGCATTTACACCTTTTTTGTACACCTTAAATGGACCTGGGCAATTGCACTGGGCTATGTGGCCAGTATCGCAGTGCACTTCTGGATAAATAGTGCTGCTTTTTAGTGGTTAGTGACAGCTATGCACAAAAAAAACCCGGCGCGGGGGTGCCGGGTTAATAAGATCAGCCTGTGGAGAGACTGATGACTAAAGGTTTAATAATCTGCGGTTAGTTGCACCCAGAGCTTGGTCGTATCGCCATAAGCAGGGTTGTCAGAACTGAAGCTGGCTGCTTTAAGCAGGATGCCGAAGTTGTCTTTGATTTTGCGCTTGATGGACCCGTCAAATTCAGTGCCGAAATCAGCAGTCCCGGACTGTGCCGAAAAGTTGTGATACAACACGTTCCAGTTCCATTTGCCTGCTTTGCCTTTGATACCAACAAAGGCATCCTTGAGGCCTGCATCCGGCGTGGCCAGGAATTTGTCAGCCCAGCCATTGAAAGCATGCAAGGTAGCCAGCGGCGTGCGAAAGGCCAGTCCCGGGGTTGTGCTGTCGCCGCCGAGTGATTCATAGCCGGCATAGATAGTTGCCCAGTTGAAGGCAAGTGACAGGTCGGTACGCCAGTATTCAGCGCTGTAATCGACGGGATTGTCAGCGTTTTCTTTCTGGTTGGCGTATTCGAACAGGTAACCCAGTTTGGGCCCGTCATTGCTGGTTTTACCGCTGAAACGCGCACCCCAGGTTACATTGGAAAACTTGGCGACATCCTTATTGTCGATGTAGTAGTAGTAGGTGGTCAGCCTGGCAGCGTTTTCGAATTTATAAGTCAGGTTGAGCAGGTGGGTGTTCTGGTCGTGTTCGCCGGCAGGCACATCATTGCCAAAGATACGGTTAACCTTGTCAATATAGGCATATTTAAATAAAAAGTCGGCACCGGCATTCTGGCTGAATGAGAACGAATCGTAAGTCTGCTCATTCAACCGCCAACCCACATTACCTACGAAACGGGCATTGTCATAAATGATACGCTGGCGCCCGAGGCGGAACTGGCCGAAGCCGGCCTTGTATTGCAGGAAGAGCTGATTCAGGTCTTCACCACCCGGGTCAGCAATAACGGGGTAGCCTGGCGGATTGGGCGTGTTACCCGCACCGGCATTGAAAGTATCCACACTCAGGTGGAAGATGTAATCAAACTCGGTTTTTAACGAGAACCCGTTCAAATCGGCCGTCTGAAAATTGATGCGCGCCCGCAGGGGTATGGCAGTGGCATTGTGCGGGAGTGGGTCCTGATCTACGTTTTCCAGTCGCCAGAGCAAGCTGTAGCCGAACTTGCCCTGATATATTGCATCTCGCAAATTGTCTGCTGCAAGGGTTGAAAAACTGGTCGTAGCCAGCAATGCTGACAGCAATGCCACCGGAACGCTAACTGGGATATGTCTGTTTTTCATGACGGCAATCCTTCAAAGAGTAGCTTTAAATGGTTGACTGCAAGGAAACTGCAGCCAACCATTTGTTACTCAGTAGATATCGTGAACTGTGTTATAGATATTAAATTTTCCCGTCGGAGTGACAAACTCCGGACCCTTGATAACCGCTTTCAATTTACGCGTCTTGTCATCGACAACTACAATGGCAGACTGCTGCTCCTTGCCGTTCCAGACTGAGAACCAGACCTCGTCACCGGCCTTGTTGTACTCAGGCTGAACCACCCGTTTTGGCCCATCACCCAGGTCTGCCCATGCGGCGATTGGCAGTATCTCAAAACCAGCCTCGAGGTTGTTGATGTCATAGACGGCTACGGATTGCGAGAATTTGGTATCCGGGTTCAACGGCGCATCCACCCAAAGGTTTTTTGACTTCGGATGAGATTTGACGAACAGTGAACCACCACCCATGCCTGCCAGTGTGCGTACAACTTTCCAGGCGTGTTGCGGATGCCCTACCGGGTCGGTACCGAGGAAAGTGACGTTCGCATTGCCCAGTGCACTTGTTATCCAGACCCGACCGTATTTTGGATCTACGATGTTGGCGCCCCGGCCCGGGTGGGGGATCTTGGTGACATCAGTCAGGGCAACCAGTTTCCGCTCCTTAGAGTCCACAACAGCAATCTTGTTGGACTTGTTGGCGGCGGTCAGGAAGTAGCGCTTGGTTGAATCCCAGCCACCATCATGCAGAAAGCGGGCCGCACCGATCTCGGTGACTGTAAGGTTTTCTATGTCCTGGTAGTTTACCAGCAGGATTTTGCCGGTTTCCTTGACGTTGACGATGAATTCAGGATGTTCGTGTGATGCCACAATGGCAGCGACGCGTGGCTCAGGATGGTATTCCTGTGTATCAACTGTCATACCGCGCGTGGAAACAACTTTCAGTGGTTCCAACGTATCGCCGTCCATAATGGTGTACTGCGGCGGCCAATAGGCACCCGCGATCGCATACTTATCTTCGTAGCCTTTATATTTGGAGGTTTCAACGGAGCGGGCCTCAAGGCCCACCTTGACTTCAGCAACCACTTTGGGTGGATTCATCCACAGGTCAATCATGTCAATTTTTGCATCACGACCGATGGTGAACACGTAACGGCCTGAAGCCGACGGCCTGGAAATATGCACGGCGTAGCCGGTTTTGATAAGGGCCACCGTTTTCTTGGTATCACCATCAATAATGGCCACCTGCCCGGCATCACGCAACGTGACTGCGAAGAAGTTATCGATATCAAGATTGTGCTGGGGTTTGGTGGGGCGGTCCTCAGGTTTAACCAGCAATTTCCAGCTCTTGAGCATATCCGGCATACCCCATTCCGGTGGTTCGGGTGGCTCGTGCTGCAGGAAACGCGCCATGATATCGATCTGTTCATCGCTCAGGTCGCCCGAGGTACCCCAGTTGGGCATGCCGGCAGATGAACCATATGTGATGAGGGCTTTGAGGTAATCAGCACCTTTTTCCCGTGTAATATCTGTGGTCAGTGGTTTGCCTGTAGCGCCTTTGCGCAACACACCGTGGCAACCGGCACAGCGCTCAAAAAAGATCTTCGTGGCGATATCGAATTCTTCCTGGGTCATGTCGGGACCTTCAGAATCTATAAATCTCTTTGTGCCCTCGCCGGTAATGGCCAGCGGTGCACCGCTGTAGGACATTTCAGTGCCGGCGGAAACCGGATGATCCGCAGGCCCCATGACCATGTCGCCACCCCGTGCCGCTGCTATCTGGGCCGTTGTTACCTCACCGCCTGTGTTACCCCACGAATTGATAACAAAGGTCACTACATCGGCTACATCCGCATCGCTCAAGTAGGCGAGGCTGGGCATAACGGCGTTGTATTGTGTGCCATTGACAGTAATCGGGCCGGACTTTCCATCCAGGACAGCGTGTATCACCTTCATCGGCTCATTGGCAATGTAATCGGAGCCTGCCAGCGGCGGAAATGCACCACTCAGGCCCTGGCCGTCAGCCTGGTGGCAGGCGGAACAATTGTTGACAAACAGCTTTCCTCCATTGTTGATGCGTTCTTCCAGGGTTGCTGCGTTTGCTGAAGCCACTTCAGCAGTGTGAACAGCGTCGTCTTTTGTCTTTGCCGCAACAGTCGTTACAGCAAAAAAGAGGAACAGGGAGATGGCGGATATAGCAATCCTTTTCATAATGTCACTCCACGTAATTGGTCTGAATAAGCGATGGTCTTGAATTTTCCTATGCAGGTAGGAACTTACCTGTGTTGCGAAGTGGCGTCATTGACCTGCGTCAAGTAACGGAAAGTTGGTGGCTTATCGCGGGTATATCACCATTGAAGTCGGGCTGAGACCGAGTAGTTTCGGCCTGGGCGGGTTAACAATTCCAGCATCGGGTTACCGGGACGGAACAGGCTGACGTCCGCCCAGCGCCAGTAGCGCTTGTCCGTCAGGTTGTAAATGCCGGCACGCAGGCTCAAACGCTTACTGATGTTCCAGCCACCGGTCAGGTCTGCAATTGCCCAGGCAGGGGTGCGAAAGCGGGGGCCGGAAGTTTCATCAATGCGGCTCTGGGCGGCTGTAAAAGTACCGGCCAGGTTTACATCCCAACGGTTGTCAGCAGATGTCCATCTGACGCCCGCTATCGCCTGCGGTGGGGAAACACTGTTAAGCGGTTCGCCGTTTTCACGATTCTCCCCCCTTGACCAATACGCTGCTGCCGATAAATGCCAACCTTCAAAGGACGGGCTCAAGGCCTCCAAATTCTGCTCCAGCCGTAAATCCAGTCCATAGATGCGGGCCCTGTCGATATTGCGCGACTGGAACAACAATTCGCCACTTTCCGGGTCGATCCCGATACGCGCCTTGGTTTCGATAAAATCATTATATTGAGTATCGAATACCGCCAGTGTCAGGCGTGTGGTAGCCGATATGTACCTGAATCCCGCCTCAAAGCCCTGCGATGTTTCAGACCTGAGGTCCGGGTTGGGGATTGCCCGGATGTTAAAGAGCGGAATATTAAGACCGATATTGGCATCTTCGAACGGCGGCGCCCTGAATCCATTCACATATTGCACATAAATTCCGAGTTCGTTATTGAGATGGTAAAGCACGCCTGCCCGCGGGCTGAATTTATCCTCGTTGACAGCGACAACGACTGTTTCCGGATTGTCGCCAAGATAAATCTGGTCCGGGCGCGGGTTGAGTTCATAACGGTCATAGCGGATTGCCGGTACAATTTCCCAGCGGCCGTTGCCGAGGCTGATCTCGTCCTGGAGAAAAATACCCAGTTCATCCGTACGGGAGTTGGGGAAATCACGTACCGGCAAAGTTTCACCGAGGATGGTTTTACTGATGGATCCATCGACCAGGCTTTGTTGAAAGCCATCGCGGAATTCACTGGAATCGGTACGCTGTAGCTCAATGCCGCCACCGAGGTGATGATCGCTGTTGGCCGTGGATACATCACGAAACAGGTTCAGTTCCATACCGCTGAAATCCTGATCGTACTGAAAATACCTCTGCATACGGATCGGCCGGACTGAGGCAGCTCTTTCTTCAAAGGTTAACTGCTTTGTGCTTGATGCCACATCAAAAACACGGAAAACACCATTGCCCCATTGACCGGAAAACTCGTAGGCAATACTGACCTGGCGGTTGTTGGCGCTATCATCCCCCGCCAGGGAAGTGGTACGACGAAAACGTGCGTAGCCCGGCAACGACTGGATCAGGGTTTTGGCATCTTTCTGGTGGTTATTCAGACTAATGCGCAACAGGTTTCCGCTTTGCATATTGTGGGTGTAGCGCAGGAAATAGTCCCGGCTGTTCCAGTCCTGTTGGTCACGGGGTGTGCCCGCAACGGCCTTGTTTTCAGCCTCATGGCCATCACGCCAGGTGGCGGCGAACAAAACACCATTGCTATCGTTACCCCAGGCGGCTACACCTGACCCGACCATACTGGCGTTGGCACTTTGATAACCGCTGCGTAAGGAATACCATTGCTTGCCGTCGCCCAGGGCCAGCAAATCACCCGGGTCCCAGGTGGTGATCGCCATCACGCCGCCGAGCGCGTCGGAACCATACAGCGTCGAGGCTGGCCCGTACAAAATTTCAAGCCGCTTGATACGGTCGGTCTCCATGAGTATCCGTCCACCGTCCGAGAAACTTCCGATAGCAAACCTGTCGCGTGTGGGTATGCCATCCACTTCGATGGCGACACGGTTACCACCTATGCCGCGGATATTGATGGCATTTGATCCGAAACGCGTGCCCGAGCTTTCAATGTTCAGGCCTGGCTCGTAACGCAACAAGTCATCCATATTCTCGATGCCGTAGCGCTCAATGAAGCCGGCATCGATAACGCTGACCTGTCCGAGCACATCAGAAAGCGGCCGTGGTGATTTACTCGTGACCACAATGACAGGGTCCATCTCCAATGGCTTGGGGGCACTGTCATCAGCGTCATCTGCCACTGCCGTCGCCGTGGTAAGTATCGAGGCTAATATCGATAGCCACCCTGATACGCGCATGGATTTCCCCAATCTTAAAAAGTGTGGAGCATAACTAACCGGACTGCAGGTACGGTTGACATAGATCAGATGAGGCGCATCATCAATTTATTCAGGTGTTCCTGATCAGTTCTTGACCTGTGTCAATGGCCCGCTATTTGTGCGGTGTTAAGGTGCGCAACTTAAGAAATAAAAGCAATGCAGGCAAATCTTATATGACAATGGTCATACAGACCCAACCAATTGTGCTCGTGAAGGGCACAGGCAACCCTGCTGCAATGCACATACATGCCTTGCCGCCAGCCACCTGTGCTACTCTCGAAACATGGGGTCCGGGCGCCTGTGGTCACCGTTTGTTCCAGGCCGCCGGTTGCGCTGTCACGGGGGAAACGTCCCTGTCCGCCTGAGTGGGAGGGGATTTAGCCCATGAGTACCAGAGAGTCTTTTCCAGCCGAGCTGATTTCCAAGTACGGCCTGGCCGGACCGCGCTATACGTCTTATCCGACGGCCTTGCAGTTTCACGAGGGTTTCGATGCAGAAGCTTATCGCCGTCATATACAGCGCAGTAATGACGACCTTATCCCTTTGCCATTGTCCTTGTATGTGCACCTGCCGTTTTGCGCATCGCTGTGTTACTACTGTGCCTGCAATAAAAAGGTAACCCACAACCGTACGCTGACTGAATCCTACCTCCGGTCCCTGGACCGGGAAATCGAGATGCAGGGTGAGTTGTTTGATCGCGACAGGCAGGCAATCCAGCTACATTTTGGTGGTGGAACACCAACCTACTACGAAGATACGCAGCTTAAGCATATCATCGAAAAGCTGTCGGAAAACTTCTTCCTCAGTCGTTCATCCACGCGAGAATTTTCCATTGAGGTCGATCCACGAACAGTGAGTGAGAACAGCATAGCTTACCTCGCCAGCATCGGCCTGAACCGTGTCAGTATGGGCATCCAGGACTTTGACCCGGCAGTGCAAAAAGCCGTCAATCGAATCCAGGATGAAGGCGAAACGCTTGGCCTGATTCATGCAGCACGCAAGGCCGGTTTCAATTCGGTATCGGTGGATCTTATTTACGGTTTGCCGCTACAGACAGCAAAATCATTTGAAACCACCATCGACTCGGTGCTGACTGCCCGTCCAGACCGCATCTCAGTCTACAACTACGCGCATTTACCGCATCTGTTCGGGGCACAGCGCATGATTAACATGGATGATGTGCCATCACCTCAGGTGCGCCTTGAGTTACTGGCAGCTACCATCCACAAACTGGTTGGTGCGGGTTATGTCTATATTGGCATGGATCATTTTGCGTTGCCGGATGATGAGTTGTCGGTGGCAAAGAAAGATGGCACGTTGCAGCGAAACTTCCAGGGCTATTCGACCTGTCGTGCTACGGACCTGGTTGGCCTGGGTGTTAGTGCGATCGGTAAAGTCGGCAACAGTTTCGTACAGAACCAGAAAGATATCCGTGATTGGCAAGCACTCATTGGCGATGGCAAATTACCTGTCTGGCGTGGTATTGGTCTCAGTGGTGAAGATCGCATACGGCGGGAAGTCATTTCTGCCATCATGTGTCAGGGACAACTGAAGTTCGGTGACATCGAACAGGAATTTGGAATTGATTTCACCGATCATTTCGCCCTGGAACTCGATTCACTCAGGCCTTTGCAGGATGACGGTCTTGTTGACATTTCCGAGGAGAAACTTGAAGTCAGCCCGGTTGGGCTGCTGCTATTGCGGGCCATTGCGATGAAATTTGATGAATATCTGATTGAAGATCATTCAGAAAAGGCCTATTCAAAAGTTATTTAATCTCTCCTTAAGCTATAATCTGCCGCTAATTAATGACTATTAGCTTGAAATTGACGGTTTTTTTATGAGCCCAGCCAGCCAGCAAAAACCCTATTTCCCAGAGCGGGCCCAGGTTGCATGCAGCCAATGTGCGCTTGGCAACCTGTGTTTGCCCCGCAGCCTCGATGTCGACAGCAAAGAGCAGTTCGAGAATATTGTCAACAAGTCACGTGCCATTCAACCCGGCGAGCACATTTTTCGTGCCGGTGACAAGCTCAATTGTATCGCGGCGGTTCGTGCGGGGTGCTTCAAGAGCTATGTCATTGACCAGAATGGTGAAGAACAGGTTCTGGGATTTTATCTGCCTGGCGAAATCATCGGTTTCGATGCCATCCACGAAAAAACCCACAGTGCCAATGTTGTAGCCCTTGATACCAGTTCTGTGTGTGGGCTTAGCTTTGATTCAGTCGCTGAAATGGCACGGCAATTCCCTAAATTGCAGGAAGAGTTGTTTCGTATGATGAGTGCACAGATATCTGAGCTTGAGGCCAATGCTGCTGATTTGAGTGCCGAGGAAAGGATTGCCCGCTTACTGTGTTCGCTATCAACCCGCTTTGCAAACCGGGGGTACTCTCGAACCGATTTCAACCTCAGCATGTCACGTAGCGACATCGCCAGCCATCTGCGCCTCGCAACTGAAACCATCAGCCGTGTTCTGGCCCGTTTTCAAAGCGCAGGCATTATCAAGGTGAATCGCAAGAAGGTGTCTATTCTTGAAGTTCAGAAGTTGCGTGAACTGGCCCGCAGGGACATTGGCTAAGCTGAGTGCACCCCATGCATGACTTTGTGGCGGCGCGGTTGATAAAGACCTGAAATGTATCCATGAACAAATTGCTTATCCTGGCACAAGACGCTGACAAATACGTCCCCCTTGTCAGGGCTGCTGGTTTGCCGCAACTCGAAATCGTGGCAGCAAGCGGGCAGGAAAAAGCAATGGCATTGGTCGCAGGTTGCAATATCGTACTTGGCGAGCCATCTCTGACAGGACGCGTGCTGGCATCAGCAGACCGGCTGGAGTGGGTGCAGTCAAGCTGGGCCGGAGTTGATCGCCTGTGCCGGCCAGAGTTGCGCCACGACTATATCCTGACCGGCGTCAAGGGGATTTTTGGCGCCTTGATTTCCGAATATGTACTTACCTATCTGTTCGCACTCGAACGGCAAATATTTGATATACGGGCAAACCAGTTGCAAAAACACTGGCAGTCCAGCCCGTACCGCCAGGCAAAGGATATTACGCTGGGAATCATAGGGCTCGGATCAATCGGACAGCATATTGCCCGTACTGCCCGTTGTTTTGGACTCCGTGTGACCGGCTTTAACCGTTCCGGAAAACCATGCGCTGACGTAGAAAAAGTTTATACCGAAGAATATCTTGCCGAGTTTCTTGCAGAGCCCGACTACCTGGTACTTACACTGCCGGACACGCCACAAACCCGGCACTTTATTAATGCTGATACACTTGCAATGGTGAAGTCATCCACGGTGCTGATCAACGTCGGCAGGGGCAGTATCGTCAATGAAAGCGATCTCGTTACGGCCTTGCAGCAGGGGCAAATCGGCGCGGCCATACTTGATGTTTTCGAAGCCGAGCCCTTGCCGGGTGACAGTCCCTTGTGGGGCCTCCCGAACGTATATGTCACACCACATTTCGCCGCCGCCAGTTTCCCCCAGGACGTTGCCGGGATCTTCGTTGAGAACTATGGGCGTTTTATCCGGGGTGACCCTTTATTACATGTAATAGATTTTGACCGTGGCTACTAAGATTGATAAGGAGATAAATGTGACCATTCGCCATTTCAGGATTATCTTTGGAGTTTTTATCGGCCTGAGTTTCCTGCTCGATTCTGAGCAGAATGTGGCACAGGCTGAGGGGCGGCAGCTCGAAGCTGAGTCCGCCGTTGTGACCAGCCATTCCACCACGGTCAGGGGTAAGAAGTTCTCCTATAAGGCAACCGCAGGCACTCAACCGGTGTGGGATAAAAATGGCAAAGTGATCGCCTCACTTTTTTATGTTTATTACGAACGTGACAACATCAAGAGCCGTGAAAACAGGCCGTTGCTCATATCGTTTAATGGTGGTCCGGGCTCGGCCTCGGTGTGGATGCATATTGCCTATACCGGGCCGCGTATCCTCAAAGTGGATGATGAGGGCTATCCGGTACAGCCCTACGGCGTCCGGGAAAATCCCTATTCCATCCTGGATGTAGCCGATATTGTCTACGTCAATCCGGTTAACACGGGTTATTCACGCATGATCGATGCAGCGGATGATGATAAGGACGGTGACAAGATGTCTGAGAAGGACAAACGCGCCCTGTTTTTTGGTGTCAACGCAGATATCAAGTACCTGGCCGAGTGGTTGAACACTTTTGTGACCCGTAATAACCGCTGGCTTTCACCGAAATACCTGATCGGTGAAAGTTACGGAACAACCCGTGTTGCCGGCCTCGCACTGGAACTGCAGAATGCCCAGTGGATGTATTTGAATGGTGTCATCCTGGTGTCCCCGACGGGGCTCGGCATTGGCCGGGAAGGGCCGGTACAAGCGGCCAACCGTCTGCCGTATTTCACTGCTGCTGCATGGTACCAAAAGTCACTGGATGCCACTTTGCAGCAGCAGGATCTGGCAGATATCCTGCCGGGAGCAGAAGATTTCGCTGTTAATGAACTGATGCCCGCGCTGGTGAGAGGTGGCTTCATTGATCCCGCAGAAAAGCAACGGGTCGCTGAGAAAATGGCCTATTACTCGGGTTTGTCAGTGCAAGCTGTGCTGCAGAATAACCTGGATGTCCCAAGCAGATATTTTTGGAAGGAACTGCTGCGGGACAAGAGTTTGACCGTCGGGCGTTTGGACTCACGCTATCTCGGCATTGACAAAAAAGATGCCGGCGACAGTCCCGACTACAACGCCGAGTTGACGTCATGGCTGCATTCGTTCACACCTGCCATTAACTACTATTTACGAGAGAAACTGGGGTACGAGACTGACATCAAGTACAACATGTTCGGTGATGTGCGCCCGTGGGATCGCGACAACAACAAGACCGGTGAAAACCTGCGTCTCGCGATGGCTGCGAACCCGTTCCTGAAAGTCATGATCCAGTCGGGTTACTACGATGGAGCGACCAATTACTTCGACGCCAAATACACAATGTGGCAACTCGACCCGGCTGGCAGGATGAAAGACCGCTTGCGCTTTGAAGGCTATCGCAGCGGCCACATGATGTATCTGCGGCGCGAGGACCTTGAGAAGGCCAATAACCACATCAGGCAGTTTATCGTGTCAGCAACGCCCACCAAGGGTCAGCCGGCGAAATATTGAAAACACTGCAGCATCTTTTCGACCGGAACATCAAGTGGGCGGATGGGATCATTGCAGGGAATCCGGAATTCTTTGCGACCTTATCCAGGCAGCAGAACCCTGAATATCTCTGGATTGGCTGTTCTGACAGCCGCGTGCCAGCCAACCAGATAGTAGATCTGCCACCAGGCGAGGTGTTTGTTCATCGTAATATTGCCAACCTGGTTGTGCACACAGATCTGAATTGTCAGTCGGTCATTCAGTATGCCGTTGAAGTACTTAAAGTGAAGCACATCATCATCTGCGGCCACTATGGTTGCAGCGGGGTCAAAGCTGCAATGGATAATCGGGAGTACGGCCTTATCGACAACTGGTTGCGCAATATCAGGGATGTCAGGCGCTTTAACTCTGAGGCCCTGGAAGGTCTGCAGGAAGATGCGCAGTTTGACTCACTCTGTGAACTGAATGTCAAAGAGCAGGTAAGAAACGTTTGCAATTCAACGATCGTTCAGAACGCGTGGAGAAACGGGGCGGAACTCTACATTCATGGTTGGATTTACAACATCAAGAATGGCCTGCTGAAAGACCTGGGCAGTTGTGTCTCTACAGATGAATAATTTGGGACCGGCGACCGGTGCCGCCGGTCCCCATACCCGTTAGAGCCCCAGGCCCACTAAAGCCCCAGGCCGACTAAAGATTAAATCGCCCACGCAGGCCGGCATAAAAGGCCCGGCCGGGACGTACAAAGCCCAGAATTTCTTCGTACTTCTCATCCAGCAGGTTGCTGACCCGGGCGGTCAGGTCAAGTGCTTGCGTCAGCCGCCAGCTACCCGCCAGATCAACCACCGTGTAAGCAGGAATTTCCACCCTGTCGAGGGTAAATGTGAGCGGGGAGAAAAAGTTATCCAGCTGTTTGCCACGGTAATTCAGGTTCAGGTTCAGGTTCCCGCGTGCGGCGGCGAAGTAGTAGTTGGCTACCAGGCTTGCCATGTGTTTGGGGCGCCTGACCTCACGCACGGACTGGCCGGCAGCGTCTTTCTCGGTCGCGTCGGTATAGGTGTATGAAGCGCCGAGGGACCAGGACTCACCCAGTCGGGCATCAAAAACCGCTTCAATACCTTGTCTTTTGCTATCCGTATCCCTGTTTTTGGCTGTGAACAGGAATGTGTCAGGATCAAAAACGAAACCATTGATTTCATCCCGCAGGTCCTGGTTGAAATAAGTCAGCTTTAAACTATTGCGGTTTTCCAGCCAGCTTGTATCGACACCGATTTCCCAGCCCTGCGATGACTCTGGCTTCAGGTCCGGGTTACCGATAAAAAAGTCTTCGAAAAAGCCGTAACGCTCGGTAAAAGTCGGTGCCTTGAAACCGGTCCCGATGGAACTGCGCAGACGCAACTGCGGGGATAAACGATATGAGCCCGCCAAGCGCCAGGTTTTTGCATTGTCAAAATCACTGTAGTCATCCAGCCTGCCACTGAGCGTCCACGAGAAATCGGTAAACGGCTTACCAACGTACTCCAGCGCATAGCCATTGACATCATAAGACTGGTCCTGGTTGGGATCACCGAAAAAGGAAGGTATGCCACGTTGGGAAAAATCCACGTTTCTCCGCTCCAGGGCAAAATTGATACGGTGGATTTTCACATCGTCGTTACCAAATCCCCAACCACCCCGCAGCCGAACTTCGAGGGTCTCAGCAGCCGTTGAACTGGTCCAGAGGCCATCGCTGTAGTTGTCATTGTCAGAGTCAAGCCGGTTAATCATGAAGCTGCCGGAAACCGGGCGCTGGCTAGACCCATAACGGGCTTCGGCGGTCAGGTAGGACTGCTGTGATTCCGTCACCCGGTCGGCATCGACCGGCAGGCCGGTGCCAATAAAATCTATATTGTCATATTCACTGGTTGCGTCCACTGCCTGGCCAGATAATCGCAAAACAAGCGCATCAGTGGCATCAAACTCGACGTCCAAATTGGCGGTTGTATTTCTGGCCCCGTCCTTTTCATTTCCCTGCCTGGAAATATTGGTGCCTGCTGAATCAAAATAAGCCAGGCCGCCGGTGACCCGGAAAGATTCGCCGGAGTAGCCACCATCGACCCCTGCGCTGAAAGTACTGAACGAACCAGCCTCGAGGTTGCCGGAGAGATAGCGGCTGTCAACATCTTTCTTACGAATAATATTGATGACCCCCGCCATTGCATCACTTCCCCAGGTTGCGCTTTGCGGCCCGCGAATAATCTCGATGCGTTCAATATTTGCTGTCAGTGCATACTGGTAGGGAAATTCATCGCTCGAGGCGGGGTCATTGGCACGTACACCATCTATCAGTACCAATAGCTGGTTGGCTTCTGCACCGCGCACCCGTATCTGGGTTTGGGTCCCGGGGCCACCGGCCTGGCTGACCGCAAAACCGGGCACATCGCGCAGCAGGTCGGACAGGTATTTGACCTGTCGCTGCTCAATTTCTTCCCGTGTGATGATAGTGACAGAGCTGGCGACGTCGTTGATGGATATTGGCTGCAGGCCTGCTGTAACCAGCATGTCATCAAGTTGTAAGGCATCTTCAGCAGCAAGCTGGCTGCTGAATGTAGTGAATAACAGGGAACTGACCATAACGGCTATGGCTTTGAAGTTTGTTGTGACCATTTTCTTTTTCCAGTGCGATCTCACCCGAACGCGCAGGGTTTGTACTTTTTGACTTTGGGTGGGGCCTGGAGGCTGCTTCCGGGTCGGATGGTTCCGGTGGAGGCAGTGCTCACACGCCTCCGCCCGCCGCGGATGCACAAGTGAATAAAACTGCGGGCCGGTCTCCGGGCTTGCGAAGAGCGATTCGATATCGCCAGTGACGGGTCGCCTTCCCATGCTGATGCACAGTGGCTGCGATGACCCGTACCTTCGCCTACCGTTGCGGGGGCAGCGACGGAATTTCTCCAAAAGGCGTTGGCCTTTTAAAAGTGCACCGTCTTCCCGTTTAATCCTCTGACTGAGCAGTCGAAAGGACACCTGCAGACTCGCCGGGGAGATTGATCTATCGAGGGTGGTTTGTCAAGACCAGTGCCATCCATTCCGCCGTATCACCGCTGGGGTTTGTGGATTCTGCCAAGGTGGTAGTTTCGTTGATTGCGATCAGTCAACTGCCTTGAACTGATATCCGCCAAACTGCTCCCGCAGTTTCATTTTTTGTATCTTACCGGTTGCGGTGTGAGGGATTTCATCCACAAACTCAACGCCTTCTGGCATCCACCACTTGGCGATTTTGCCGTCGAGGTAGGCCAGAATCTCGTCGTCACTGACACTTGAGCCGGGCTTGCGTACAATGATCAACAAAGGCCGCTCGGACCATTTCGGATGGGCAACACCGATGACCGCTGCTTCGGCAACACCCTCGCAACCCACGGCGGTGTTTTCGATTTCAATGGATGAAATCCATTCACCACCCGACTTGATAACATCTTTGTCGCGATCGGTGATCTGCATATAGCCCAGCTCATCGATATTGGCTATATCGCCGGTATCGAACCAACCGTCCTTATTCAGAATTTCTTCATCAAGCCTGAAATAGGCCTTGGACACTGCCGGCCCACGTACCAGCAGATGGCCGGAAGTCGTACCGTCGCGTGGCAGGTCATTGCCTTCATCATCGACGATCTTCATTTCCACCATGTAGGGTGTGCGGCCCTGCTTCAGTTTCAGCTTGACGCGTTCTTCACCACGCAGATGCTGAGTGGAATATTTCAGCTTGCCGGTGGTGCCGACCGGGGACATTTCGGTCATGCCCCAACCGTGAATAACCTCGACGTCATAATCGTTTTCAAGTGTTTCAATCATCATGCGGGGAACGGCGGCCCCGCCGATCAGAACGCGATCAAGGTAGGGTAAGGCCAGCTTGTTTTCTTGCAGGTATTGCAGGAGACCCAGCCAGACTGTTGGTACTGCGGCTGATACGGATACCTTCTCACCGTCGAGCAATTCGTAAATGCTTTTGCCGTCCATGCCGGCGCCCGGCATGATCAGGCTGGCGCCGGCGGCAGGTATGGCATAGGTGATTGCCCAGGCGTTGGCGTGAAACATGGGCACGATCGGCAAAATATTATCGGCTGAAATTGCCCCGAGCACGTCGGGTTGGTTGCACATCAGGCCATGCAGTACGTTGGAGCGGTGGGAGTAAAGCACGCCCTTGGGGTTGCCGGTGGTACCGGATGTGTAACACAGTGATGAAGCCGTGTTTTCATCAAAAACACGCCACGTGAAGTCCGCATCAGATGCGGCCAGCCAGGTTTCATACGCGATTGCATTGGGCAGATTAGTTGCTGGCATATGTGCATCATCAGTCAGGATAATGTATTTCTGGATCGTCGGCAGTTTGCCCGCGATCGCCTCGATAAGTGGCACGAAGGTCAGATCTACAAATAAAATCTTGTCTTCAGCATGGTTGAATATATAAACCAGTTGCTCGACGAATAACCGGGGGTTAACCGTGTGGCAGATCGCGCCCAGACCCATGATGCCGTACCAGGTTTCAATATGGCGGTCCGTATTCCAGGCCATGGTAGCGATACGGTCACCAATGCCGACACCTTCTTTTTGCAGGGCCTTGGCGACGCGCAGTGCGCGCTCCCGCAGATCCCGGTAGGTGTAACGCCGGATGGGGCCTTCGATGGAACGGGTTACCATCTCTCTTTCGCCGTGGTTGAGCGCCGCGTGGTCAAGAATGGTTTGCACCGTTAGTTGGTAATCCTGCATCAGGCCCAGCATAATTTTCTCCTTTAAAGTGTTCGGTTTGGCACACACAAGTGGTGTCTGGCTAAAATTTTACTTGCCGGGCCCCGATAATATACCAATCGCAAAGTCAGCAAATTCAGGTTGAACAAAAATATGATCGTGGTAATACCCAGCAATAATGTTGGCGCTGATTCCATGTTCGGTCAGCATGCCCGCTACGGCAGCAGTTAATCCGACGGCTTGTAAGCTAGAGTGTACCCCCAGTGAAATACACCTGAACAAGCCGTCATACGCCAGGCCATATTCCCTGGCAGCCTGCTCCGTCAGTACCAGGGTGAGGCCCTCCTGTTCGCAAAAAGAGGCGATCGGTCTGGCGCCGGCGAAATCACCATAGCGTGAGTTCTTAATTGAGCAGAAGACGAAGTCACCTTCGATTAAAACGGGTGCAAGGGCCTGAAGTAAAATTTTCAGATTGCTTTCACCCGCCAAGTCCTGCTCCCTGCTTGCGGTCTGTGATCATTGCTGAATAGCTTATCAGAAGCATAAAAAATTCACATAAAGGCACGTTGGCAGCCTGCTAGCTGTTACATCCCGGGTTAAGGATTGCTGTCATTGTGGGCGCATCGATATTGCCCCCGCTGATGATAATGCCAACCCTTCCTGTCGCGACCACGGCCTGGCTTAACAATGCCGCCAGTCCGAGGGCACCGGATGGTTCGACCACGATTTTCATCCGGTAGAATAGAAACCTGACCGCCTCCACGATGGCATCTTCAGAAACGGTTCCCATAGCGTCGACGTATTCAAGCACCAGTGGGAATGTAATCGTCCCGAGCGAGGGTGTCCGGGTTCCATCAGCGATGGTCGGTGGATTCTGTACGCTGTGAAGCTTTTTGGTGTGGAATGAGCGGGTTGCATCATCGGCGAGTTCAGGCTCAATGCCGATGACGCGGCAACCCGGTGACAGCACTTTGGCGACGATGGCTGAACCGCTTAACAAGCCACCTCCGCCGCAAGGCGTCAACAGCATATCGAGTTCTCCTGCCTCCCTGAACAACTCCATGGCAGCGGTACCCTGGCCCGCTATCACGTCGATGTGGTTGTACGGCGGGATCAGCGTGTGGCCGTTACGCTCCTTGAGTTCGTCGGCAATCTCTTCACGGCTCTGCCTGGCAGGATCATATTCAACAATTGTTGCGCCGTACCCTTGTGTTGCAGTGCGTTTGGTTGCAGGGGCATCATTCGGCATGATGATGGTTGTCTTTACATTCAAAAGCCGGCCGACCAGGGCGACTGCCTGGCCATGATTACCGGAAGAATAGGTCAGCACGCCACGCGCTTTTTCTGCATCTGAAAGTCGGGAGATGCTATTGAATGCACCGCGAAACTTGAAAGCACCAACGCGCTGGAAATTCTCACACTTGAAATATACATCCGCCCCAACCATCCGGTTCAGGGTTCGTGAAGTAAGCACCGGGGTAACATTGGCAAAACCTCGCAATGTTTTTTCAGCGGCCAGAATTTTTTCAAACATAGATTTTCCGAATCGATGTTATTTCATCCATTGCTCAATGGGCTTCCAACTCCGGAGTACCTGACCCCCGACAGCAAAGCCATTTCACGGTGCCAGGTTGCCAGGTCATTTTGGTTGAATTTATTTAGATCATCATGACCGCAGGCCCGGGCCATTACCTGCATCAACTCAATCGAGGCATTTAGAAAGTTTTGTAACCGGATTGCTGCTTTGTGTGTATCCAATCGCTCCCGCAGTTCGGCTTTCTGGGTGGCTATTCCCGTCGGGCAGTTATTGGTGTTGCACATTCTTGCGGCGACACAGCCGATAGCCTGCATGGCGCTATTTGCAAGTGCAATGCCGTCTGCACCCAGTGCAAGGGCCTTAACAAAGTCAATCGGCACACGTAGGCCACCCGTGATGATCAGTGTTACTCGGCCACCTGCGCCGCACTCGTCCAGGTAGCGGCGGGCCCGTGCCAGGGCAGGAATTGTCGGCACACTGATATGATCCCGGAACATTTCCGGTGCCGCGCCCGTACCGCCGCCACGGCCATCCAATATGATGTAATCAGCACTGGCATCGAGTGCAAATTGAATATCTTTTTCGATATGGTTCGCGCTGAGCTTGAAACCAATCGGGATGCCGCCGGTGATTTCTCTGACGCGATCTGCAAAGCGCTTGAAATCTGCTACCGAGGAAAGATCCCTGAAGGTGGGTGGAGATATAGCGGGTTGGCCTTCGGGTATGCCTCTTACCTGCGAAATTTTGCCTTTGTTTTTGTTGCCGGGGAGATGTCCGCCTGTGCCCGTTTTTGCACCTTGCCCACCTTTAAAGTGGAAAGCCTGCACATGCCCCAACAATTCTTCTTTATAGCCAAAGCCGGCACTGGCCAGTTCATAAAAATAACGGCTGTTCGCTGCCTGCTCTTCAGGCAACATACCGCCTTCACCCGAACAGATGCCGGTGCCCGCCAGTTCCGCGCCGCTGGCCATGGATACTTTTGCTTCTTCGGACAGCGCGCCAAAGCTCATGTCAGATACAAACAGGGGGATTTCCAGGAGCAACGGTTTTTTGGCGTCTGGTCCAATTATCAGCCTGGTGCCAACTCTTTGGTCTTCCATCAACGGTTTGGCCGCCATTTGTGCAGCCATGATTTGCAGATCATCCCAATGCGGCAAATCTTTGCGTGGGATTCCCATGGAAGTCATCGGGCCGTGGTGTCCCAATTTGGATAGCCCTTCCCTGGCAAGCTGATGGATAAATGCTACGGTTGGTTCTTCAGGTGTTGGTGTGGCGAGGGGGGGTTCGGTAGATTCCGGCTTTAATCCCGGACCCTCTTTGCCAATATCCCCGTCACTGAACTGCTTATGTGAACCATCGCAATACGGCGCATTGCCCGTATGCTTACATGCGCATAACCAGGCGTCACTGTCCTCTTGTGCGGTAAACGCCAGCGGTTTGAATGATGTTCCGGCGTGAGAACCATCACAAAAAGGCTGATCTTTTGAACGACCGCAGACGCAGAAATAATATTCCTCATTTTTGCTGAGGGTTACTTCCCGGGGTTTGTTATCCGCAATGACAGGATTGCTCATGTTTATTTTGCTCTTGGCGCAATGCGTTTGCGGCATTATAAGAGAACGCCGGGTATATCATATGTTTTTTAATGGCGCTGGAAAGTGTGACCCCTCAGGCAGCATCAACAAATGCACCCGATACGCTCCTAGCGAATAGTATGAACTGACTTCCAGTTATATTCCGAAACTGTCGTTGCACCAATGTAATCACGCTTTTGATAGACGAATCTCCAGCGGCCATTATTGCGCACACCAACCACGGTTACATTCGGGAAATTTTTGGTGCCATAATTGGCCTTACGCAACGCTCCCGCCAGGTCCAAATGCGAAGGT
>QIKV01000016.1 GCA_003233115.1 Oceanospirillales bacterium | reverse complement strand
AGTCGTGAAATTTCGGACGTGCTGATGATGGCCATGGGGGCGTATACGCCGCTCGGTGGGTTCATGGGTGAGGCGGACTGGCGTAGCGTTAACCTTGAAATGCGGCTGCAGTCGGGCGTGTTCTGGCCGATCCCCATCACCCTTTCCTGTGACAGGGACCTTGCCGACAGCATCCATATCGAAGAAGAGGTGGCGCTGGTTGACGGCGAAAGCGGCGAAATACTGGCAATCATGGAAATTGCGCAGAAGTATACGCCGGACAAGACCCTGGAGTGCGAACATGTATACCGCACCACCGATGCTGCCCACCCCGGTGTGCAGAAAGTGCTGGAGCAGGGAGAAATCAACCTGGCCGGGGCTGTGGTCTGCCTGTCCGAAGGTGAGTACCCACAAAAATACCCACAGCTTTACATCAGGCCGGCGGAAGCAAGGGCGATGTTCCTGGACAATGGCTGGTCGCGTGTCGCTGCGTTCCAGACCCGCAACCCCATGCAAAGGGCGCATGAACACCTGGTAAAAATAGCCATAGAAGTGACCGACGGTGTATTCATCCACCAAGTCCTTGGCAAACTCAAACCCGGGGACATACCCGCTGATGTGCGCACCGAGGCCATTCAGGCCATGATTGACAACTATTTTGTTGCCGGTACTGTCATACAGGCCGGCTACCCGATAGAAATGCGCTACGCGGGGCCAAGGGAGGCGCTCCTACACGCCCTGATTCGCCAGAATTACGGCTGTTCGCATCTGATTGTCGGTCGCGATCATGCCGGCGTGGGTGATTACTATGGGCCGTTTGATGCCCACCATATTTTCGATACGCTGTGGAAAGGGGCACTGGAAACCCGACCGCTGAAAATGGACATCACGTTTTACTGTAAAAAGTGCTATGGCATGGCAACCGGCAAGACCTGCCCGCATGATGACGCCGAGCGGATACATATTTCAGGCACCGATCAGCGGGCCATGCTGGCCAGTGGCGCGGATGTACCGCTTGAATTCAGTCGTCCGGAGGTGGTGAAAATCCTGAGGAAATATTACGCCGGGATTGCTGCGTCGTAAGTCCACAATGCCCACTTTTGTGCATACCGAAAAATGCGACGGCTGTGAAGGTCGTGATGTCGCGGCTTGTGTGTATATCTGTCCGCACGACCTGACCTGCGCCAATACATTCGCTGTGAGTTACACCACAGCATAATACTGATAATTACCCACTACTGTCCCGTTAAATTATCAAACAAGATTAATTCCTCGAACGCAACATATTGTTGCACATTGATTTGTGTGGCATATCTCCTGGGTGATCTGCCTCACAGGCAGAATTTGAAATTACGTGCTATCTTAAGGGCTTCTAAATAAGAAGCATTCAGGTAAGGAAGTGTTAATGTGAGTATTCAGGACTCTATCAAGACAAATAATTTCGTCAGCATGAAGCAGTTGGCGCCGCGTCATCCCGTTTTTCTGGTCGACCTGATTCAGGGTTCGATTGTTCTCAAGGCCGAGGGGACCTCACACAATAAATACGTCAGTGACCCCATTGAAATAATGAATGTCATTGATCCGCATGCTCAGTCCCGGGTGCTTAGCAAAACTGAAATCATGGCGGTGCGAACCTGGGCCGCCGGTCATACAAATGATGTTGAAGAATTAGATCAGGGTACGCTGGCAAAATATATTGGGGACGCCTTGAAGCCACCGTTGCCACCATCGCCTGGTGTGCGTACTCACCAACAGGCAGCAGTTTGGCTGGTGATGCCCGCGAAACAAAACCTCCGGGACCTCGGGTCTGTCGGGGAACAAATGCTGGATGGTAACAAGACCGGTGTACGCGAGATGGCAAAGATGTTTAGCAAGCCGGGTTCATTGGAGAAACTGGGCGAGGTGATTGCTGCGGATGCTTTTAATGGTAACCAGGATCGAATCAGCTTTTATTACCCGGGGCAGAAGTGGCAGGAGGTTCCCTTCGAATGTATTCAGAATGTCGGCAACTTCTTTTTTGGTACCGAAGGCGGCCAGTCAGTTGTATTGGGTCTGGATTCTTTCGATCCATCAAACCAATTCAAAGGGATCGATGCTTATGAGGGCCTGGTGGATGAACTCAATCAATACCCGGGCACTCTTCTTAAGAGCAGTAATGCCGCCGAGCGGCGATCGATAGCCCAGAAAGTGGCCAACGATATTGAAACGGTGCTTGGCCCCCGTAATCGCAAGATTGCGTTTGCGAAAAAAACCCGCTTACCCAAGCAAGCGGCGGCCAGAATAGAGCGGGGAATCGTGACCGGTGGCGAGAAAATTTTACGCTTCCTGAAACAAAAATATGCAGCCGGTGGCGTGTCCCGGTCACTGCAACAAAGACTGCAAGCTATTGGCTGGCTAAGCCGGAGTAATTTCCCACGATTGTGAGATATATTTTAGCCGTTAAACGGTTGCGCACGTTCCAGCAGTTCTTGCAGGCCCGGCTCATCCGGGTTGCTGGGTTGGCCGGGGTGGATGATGGCCACCTGACAAGTCTCGGCGGCTTCGACCAGTTCGCGATAGGTACCCGCCTCCGGGTCGGCGATGTAGGCGCGTTTGTCGTCGTCGTAGGCGAACATCAGGCCGTTGAGTTCGGTGCATTCGTTGCACGTGGTGCAGCGAATGGTCTCAATCCAGGGGTCATCGGAGGTGATTGCAGCGGCCTCAGGTGACGCTGCTTCCGTTGCCGGTTCCATCGCAGGGGTCGTATTGGCGGGTGCTCCAGTTACAGCTTTGGCGGCCGGATCCCCGGCCTGTACGGCGGCGGTATCTTCGCTGGCTGGTGGTATTGAAGCCTGTGCGACCAGTTGTTCCTTTTCCTTCTCCCAGGCTTCACGTGCCCCGGCCAGTGCTCGCAGGGCATGAGAATTTTTGATGCCGCCCAGTTCCTGCAGGCCATGCCAGTATTCCCGGCAGCGCTGTGCTGCATCAATGAGCTTGTCGTCACAGACCGCCCGGTGCAAAACCTCGTTTTCATCGATCAACAGGACGAAGGGGACCTTACCATGCCGCCCGTTCGGGTCCATTTGCAGGAATGCATCGACCGGCACCATGTCATCGCCCCATTGTTCGACCGGGACACTGGCAAAATAGCTGGCAAAGCGCTGGTCGCAGGCCATGAAGTCGACCGGCGTAAATGCAATTTTTTCTGATTTGGTCTGGTGTGTGGCATCTTCGTACTGGAATGTATGGCGGGTCCAGTCATGTTCGATGCCGGGGTTGCCATCCAGGTGGAAACGGGAAGCGAGATCCGAACCCGACGCCGGATCGTAAATAAATCCCGGGAAAATGCGTGACTCGGTGGCTGCGGCGGCCACCAGATAAGGGGCCTGTCCACCCAGTGCACCGGCATAGACCCGGAACAGGGCCGGGCGGTCACTGGACAGGCCGGACATGACAAACTCGCGTAGCCGGTACAGCGAAGAAGCGGCCGACTGCATGACGAAAACATTGTTCAGCCCCATGGCCATGCCTGCCAGTTGCTGGCCCCGTGTACCGAAGCATAACTGGCCCGCAGCGGTCGCCAATTCCCCGGTAATGTTATCTGCCATGGCCACGATCTTGAACGGCAATCCGGTGCGCAGGAGTTCGAGTACAGATTGCACGCTGGCGTCATCATCTCCGTCCTCAACACACACCAGGTAGGAGGGAAACAGCGCCAGGTCTCCGGGACCAAGGTGATCCTCGTCAAACGCATGGTAAAAGACGTCATGTTGTGACGCGTCATAACGGTTTTCAATTTCCAGTTCCGCTATGCTGATGGCCCTCACCAACGCGGCCATTTCAGGCAGGCGCTGCCGGAACGCAGCGAGCGCCTCGTTGCAGTCGTTATAGGCAAAACAGAATAGCGTCCCGGCACCGCTGCTGTTTACGAATCTCTGGGATTCGAGTACGGAGATGGCTGCATGTATCCGCTGCCGGCGTTTTTCCGGCATTGGCTGGCCGACCGGCAAAGATTTCAAAATACGGGCCATCGCCTGGAAATCAAATACGGCATGGTCGCCAGTGCCCAGCGAACGTTCGAGGTGTCCGGCACTGCGGGCCTCTTCCGAGTGCATGTAATCTGCACGCAGAATATCCGCCAGCCGGCTGACCAGGTGGCTGATGCGCGCATGCAACTGCATTGCTTTGACCTGCTGGCATTGATGCCAGGTGTGCCTGATCAGCCGGAACGGAAGGCGGACATCACAGTCAATGACTGCGCCATCAAAACCAGGACCGGGGCAGGCTTTGGCCAGGTTTTCAAGCAGCCGCGCAGCCAGCGGCTCATTTGCCCGGCTCAGCAACTTTTGCCTGGCCTTGTCCCATAATTGCGTCAGGGATCCGGTTTGCCCGTGGGCCACCAGGTTTCTGATTTCCTGCTCCAGGCTGAGTACCTGGCGCCGGGTCTGTTCGCCTTCGATGCCGGGCGGGGCCACTTTCTGCAGTGCAAGGTCGATGGTATCAGCCAGTGACCTGGCCCATACATCATCCTGTCCGTCCACAAGAATCAGCGGGAATTCGTAGCGCAGCCTGGACAGGTCACGGTAGCCGGCAAACAAGGCTGGCCGTAAAGGTTTGCAGTCAGTTTGCTCCGCAGGTAGTCCCGTGCGGTCGCCGACCAGGTGAAATGCAGCCAGGCTTGCAGCGGGTGAACCGGAAGCGCTGGCGGTCATCCCGCTGCTCCCGCAGGGTCGATGGTGAATTTGTCAAACTCGCTTGAGAGAAAGGCAGATACCGTTTCAGCAGAGTTCATGGTCTCCGGGACCTGCCAGTCTTCGTAACAGGGAAGTTCGGTGTTCTTGTACAACACACCCACCGGTATGGGGTCGCCACCTGAGGCGATTTCCCGCGCACGGTTGCGGTCGGAGGGGTCGTGCACCTCCTGGTTGCGGTATATCCTCCCCAACTCAGGACTGATGTCGAGGCCATTCTCGTGCTTGAGCAGCAACATGCGGTCGGGGTCCTGAACCCACTCGTCATAGCGGTGTTCGAGGAACTCCGGACAGCGTTGCAGCACGCGGATAAAAGAGAATCCCTTGTGGCGGAAACCCTGCTGGATAATATCGTGCGTGAGGTCGGGTATCCAGTCTGCAGCCTGGGCTACGAATGAGGCATTGCGGATGCCCAGCGTGACGCTGATGGGGTTGAGTGGTTCAAGGTGGGTACCGGTGGGTGTGGTGTTGCTGACCTGCCCCAGCGGCGAGGTCGGCGAGGCCTGGTTCTTGGTCAGGCCGTAAATACCGTTGTCCAGCACGATGGCCGTCATGTTCATGTTGTAGCGCACCGCATGAATCCAGTGCGCTGTACCAATGCTGCAACAGTCACCGTCGCCCATGATCACAAACACATTCAGGTCCGGGCGCTTGATCTTCACGCCCTGTGCCACCGGCAGGGCGCGGCCATGCAGACCGTGAAAGCCATAGGTACTCATGTAATGCGGGAAGCGGCTGGAGCAGCCGATACCGGAGACAAACACAGTCTTTTCAGGGCGTAATTTCTCGTCCCGGCACAGTCGTTGAATGGCGGTAAGCACACCGTGGTCACCACAGCCGACACACCAGCGCGGCACCGCGCTCTGGTAATCCTCGAGAACATAGTTGTCGTCCAGCAAATCCAGCATGCAGGAAGAAACAGCAGTGCTCATGATGGCGCCTCCATTGATTGCAGTTTATCCAGCAAGACCCGTTCGACCGACCCGGGCTTGAGTGGCTGGCCGCTGACTTCGGTATAACAATCGACGTCTACCAGGTACCTGGCGCGTAATAACAGGGCGAGTTCACTATAGCGGCGGTTGTCCGGGTCGATAAGTTCGGTTGCGAGGTTGTCCGACCAGTTGTTCTCAATGGTCATGACCTGCTTGAAGCGCGCCAGAATCTCGCGAATACCAGGGGCCATGGGTTGGATAAATTTCAGGTGCAGGGAGGCAACCCTGTGACCCTTTGCCCGCATGCGGTCTACACCCTCACGGATTGAGCCCTTGGTGCTGCCCCACCCGATCACCAGCAGATCACCTTGTTCGTCGCCGTAAACAACGGGTGCCTTGAGTGTCTTTTGCAATGCAGCCAGTTTGAGACTGCGGTGTTTCATGCCTTCCACGTTGGCATCGCTGTTGTAGGCTACACGGCTCGCGCGGTCATGCGCGAGGCCGGTCAGGGTGTGCATGCCGCCGGGTTGTCCGGGGATAAAACGGCGCGCGATCCCGGTGCGTGCATCCCAGTCATAGGCCAGCGCACCCTCGGGGGCAGGGCTCTGATCAAAAGGCGGGGCGTGCCAGTCCTTGTTGTAGACGGGCCGTGGAAACGGCTGCTGGGCTGATGCCAGGTTGGCGTCAGACAGCACCACGACCACAACGTTGAAAGTCTCTGCAATTTTACGGGCGGTGATGATCGAATAGAAACAGTCCTCGATATCCGAGGTGGCCATGACTACCTTGGGGTTGTCGCCATGGCCGCCAAAGCAGGCGAACAGCAGGTCGGACTGCTCGGTCTTGGTCGGCAGGCCGGTGCTGGGCCCGCCGCGCATCACGTCCACAACCACCAGCGGAATTTCTGCCATGACCGCGAGTCCGAGGGTTTCCTGTTTTAACGCAAAACCGGGACCGGAGGTTATGGTTACCGCGCATTTGCCGGCGTAGGATGCGCCAATGGCAAACGCGCAGGCTGCAATTTCATCTTCGGCCTGGTGTACCAGTCCGCCGACGCTGCTGAATACCTCGCTGAGATAGTGAGATGCCGAGGTTGCCGGTGTGATCGGGTACATGGCACAGACTTCCATACCCGATGCCAGCACGCCCATGCCGATGGCCACGTTGCCATTGACTACAATCTGGGGCTCGGTAACCTTTGAAGGCGGCACTTTGTAATGGATGTCCAGATTATCGGCCGCCCAGGCAAAGCCGGCTTCAAGCAATTCGATGTTGGTTGCAATAATAGCCCCGGACTTCTTTCTGAAGATGAAGGCGATCTGGTCACGCGCCATCTGCAGATCCAGCGAATAGGTATGGCACAACAGGCCCAGTACGAACATGTTCTTTCCGCGCCGGGAATCGCTGACCAGACGCAGGCATTCCTCTTCCATCGGGATTTCACGGACATCAAAACCACCCCTGACCATCTCATCCACCGCATCCGCGTACATGGCAGCAATGGCCGGGTCTGCGTGGGTTTTCCACTTGTTTTCCAGCAGCACTGTACAGCCAGGTTTCAATTCGTGTTCACGGGATCTGCGCAACATGACCTGGTCATTGAAAGCAACCATCAGGTCGGCCTCATCACCACCGTTGGTCACCCGCCGTGACGCCAGCCGGATGCGGTTGCCACTGGCCCCTTCAATGCTTCTGGCCGGTGGCTGGATTTCGGCAGGAATAATCTCCACCGTCCAGATTCCGGCGCCCATGCGGGCTGCAATGGAGCCGAAAGACTGCCCGCATTTTTGCGCACCCTCGCCGGAGTCACTGACAATTTCAACCGTGTGCTCGTCAATGACGATAGCGGGTCGGCGCTTGAAGGGGACCTCTTTGGGCTTTAGCCGCACGGCCACGGTATCGGCCTGGTCCCCGGGGCGATGGCCCACCGGGCCATTTTCCGGGGCGTTATCCCTGTGGGCATCATCTCTAAGCGAAGTATTCATTCTGCTCTTACCCTTGTGAAATTCCTTTCCTGACGCGCTATCCCGAATAAGGTATCTTCCAGGCTGGCACGCTGATCCATGTAAACCGCGCTGGAGTCGCGGATGCCAAGGTATGTTTTCATGGCCTGCGCGGCCTTGCGCCCGGCACCCATTGCCAGGATCACGGTGGCCCCACCGGTGACGATATCCCCGCCGGCATAAACCCCGGCTAACGAGGTGGCCAAATCATCGTCGGTTTCGATGAAGCCCCATTGATTCAGCCTGATGCTCGAGGTCTGGCCAATGATCGGGTTTGCACTGGTGCCAATGGCGTAGACAATGGTGTCAGCCGCAAATTCAAAATCGCTGCCCTCAACCGGTACAGGGCGTCGTCTGCCAGACGCGTCCGGTTCACCCAACTGCATACGGATGCAGCGCATGCCGCGTACGTTCCCGTTGCCGTCATCGAGGATTTCCAGCGGGTTGCTCAACCAGTGGAATTCAACCCCCTCCTCTTCGGCATGTTCAATTTCTTCAAAGCGTGCCGGGCTTTCCGCAATGGTGCGGCGGTAGATGCAATACACCTTTTCCGCGCCCATGCGCAATGACACGCGCATCGCATCCATGGCGGTATTGCCCGAGCCGATGATGGCCACCTGCTTGCCCAGTCCCAGCGGTGTATCGTGGTTCGGGAAGTCACCGGCCTGCATCAGGTTGCAGCGGGTGAGCAGTTCGTTGGCTGATAAAACACCGTTCAGATACTCACCCTCGATGTTCATGAAGCGGGGCGTCCCGGCGCCGGTACCGATAAATACCGCGTCAAAACCCAATTCATCGATCATCTGTTCGATGGTGAACAATCGCCCGACCAGCGTATTGCATTCGATTTTGACGCCCAGGCCGGAAAGCTTGTCGATTTCTGCCGCGATCACGCTATCGGGCAGGCGAAACTCCGGAATGCCATAGCGCAGCACGCCACCGGGTTTATGGAAGGCCTCGTAGACAGTGACATCGCAGCCGGCTTTGGCCATGTCTGCGGCACAGGCGATGCCGGCCGGCCCGGAACCGACGATGCCTACCCGGTAACCATTCGGCTCAATATAGGGGACATTGGTCCAGCCGTTTTCAATCGCCTGGTCACCAACCCAGCGCTCCAGGCGCCCGATTGCGACCGGCTCCAGCGAGGCACCGACCGGACACACCCCTTCGCACTGGTCTTCCTGGGGACACACCCGGCCGCAAATTGCCGCCAGCAGGTTGGCGTCGCTGAGCACATCGTAGGCAGCCCGGTATTGCTTGTCGATAATCTTCTGGATAAAGCCCGGGATATCGATATGCACGGGGCAGGCAGGTACACAGGCCGGTTGCGGGCACATCAGGCAGCGTTCCGATTCGATCAGGGCGTTGTCCAGGCTGTAGCCGGTTGCAACTTCAGCAAAGTTTTTAACCCGCGCTGCCGGTGTTTGCACCGGCATGGATGTGCGCTCCTGGGGGATGGTCCGGATGGTTTTTTTGGCAGGTTTTTTTCGGGGGGTATTGGCGGACATGTTTAAATCCTGGCTTTGCAACTTGCAGTCCATTTCTCAACGGCCAGTTTCTCGTCTTCCTTAAAACGCCCAAGGCGGTTCATCAGGTCGTCAAAATCCACTTTGTGGCCATCGAACTCCGGACCATCGACGCAGGCGAACTTCATGCCGTCATCGAGCTTGACGCGGCAACCGCCGCACATGCCGGTGCCGTCAACCATGACCGGGTTCAGGCTGACCGTGGTTTTGATACCGTATGGCCGCGTGGTTTCTGCGCAAGCCCTCATCATGATGGGCGGACCAATTGCCAGCAGTTCAGCGATATCCGGGTGCTTTTCGATCGCCATTTTAATGCCATCTGTCACCAGTCCCTTGATGCCGGCTGAACCATCGTCGGTGCAGATAATGAATTCATCACAGCATTCGCGGAATTTGTCGTCCCAAAAAACCAGGTCCTTGTCCCGGAAGCCGACGATACCAATAACGTACGCGCCGGCCTGCTTGTACGCCCGCGCCTGTGGGTATACCGGCGCTACACCCAGCCCGCCGCCGACACAGATGACTTTGCCGGCGTTACTGATATGACTGGGCTCCCCCATCGGGCCGGTCAAACTGATCAACTCACTGCCCACCCGGCAATCGTTCTGCATTTGCCGGGTGGTCTTGCCAACGGCCTGGATAACGAGGGTGATGGTGCCCTTTTCACGGTCGAAATCCGCTATGGTCAGGGGAATCCGCTCACCATCTTCATGCGACATGACAATCACGAACTGGCCGGGTCGGGCCGCCTTTGCCATCATCGGATGGTGTATTTCCAGCAGGTAGGTGACATCTGAGAAGTCTTCACGCCGGACGATTTCGATGGCGGACGCGTGGTAGCCACCAGCGGGTGTTGAAGTGATCTCGTGCAGCTCTCGATTTTCGTTCAAGGTCATAACGATTTACTCCAGGAGTGCAATCCCGTGAATAATTATGAATAGTAGGACATTTGACCGGTCAAGGCACTTGATATTGGTCAATTTATTTAAAGGTTTGACACCACACCAGGCAACTACATGCAGGCGAAGGTGTCTTTAGATTGGCCGGTGGGTGCCTGGTACACGAGTGCCCAGGGTAAACAGACAGGAACAGGAAGAAGAAAATGCACGACACAGCGAACAATCCACTCAATTTGAAAAACCCGGGTTTATTCAGGTCTCAGGCATATATCGACGGCGCCTGGGTGGCGGCGGATGATGGCAGCACTTTTGCTGTCAGCAACCCGGCCGATGGCGGGGTTCTGACCAAAGTACCCAACCAGGGTGTTGCCGAAACCCGCCGTGCCATCGGGGCTGCGCATGCGGCCTGGCCACAGTGGCGCGATAAAACCGCCAGGCAGCGGGCCGCTATTTTGCGCCGCTGGTTTGAGTTGATGGTTGAAAACAAGGACGACCTGGCAATACTGATGACCGCAGAGCAGGGTAAGCCCCTGGCGGAGTCAGCGGGTGAGGTTTTATATGGTGCTTCGTTTATAGAGTGGTTTGCAGAGGAAGGAAAGCGGGTATACGGCGATGTGATTCCCACCCATATGCCAGACCGGCGCATCATTGTTATCAAGCAGGCGGTGGGTGTGGTTGCCTGTATCACGCCATGGAATTTCCCCAATGCCATGATCACCCGCAAAGCCGCGCCGGCATTGGCAGCAGGATGTACGATCGTGATCAAGCCGGCTTCAGAAACGCCGCTATCTGCGCTCGCGATTGCCGCGTTGGCCGAGCAGGCTGGCATACCCCCCGGTGTGTTCAATATCGTGACGACAACGCACTCGAAAGATGTTGGCGTGGAGTTGACGGAAAGCCCGCTGGTCAGGAAATTTTCATTTACCGGTTCGACCGGGGTCGGCAAGCAGCTCATTCGACAATGTGCATCCACCGTTAAAAAGGTGTCCATGGAGCTTGGCGGTAACGCGCCGTTTATCGTGTTCGATGATGCGGATATCGATGCCGCAGTGCAGGGTGCGGTCATATCAAAGTACCGCAATGCCGGCCAGACCTGTGTCTGCACCAACCGGTTTTATGTTCAGGATGCCGTGTATGACGAATTTGTTGGGAAATTTACCCTGGCCGTGCAGGCGCTCAAAGTCGGCCGGGGTGATGCCGCGGGCGTCAATATCGGCCCGCTGATTTCCGAGGATGCGGTGGAAAAAGTTGAAGGGTTGCTGGCGGATTCGGTGGCCAAAGGGGCCGATGTGGTTGCCGGTGGGCATCGCCATGAACTCGGTGGCTACTTTTATGAGCCCACGGTGGTCAAAGGCGCCACGGCCGACATGGAGTTCGCGCGCGAGGAGATATTCGGCCCGGTCGCACCGGTCTTCCGTTTTAAAGACGAACAGGAGGCCATTGCACTGGCCAATGCCACAGAATTCGGACTCGCTTCGTACTTCTATGCGCGTGATCTGGGCCGCGTGTGGCGGGTAGCCGAAGGGCTGGAATACGGTATGGTCTGTATCAATGACGGTATCTTGTCTACCGAGATAGCACCTTTCGGTGGTGTGAAAGAATCCGGCTCCGGCCGTGAAGGTTCAAAATATGGTATCGAAGAGTACATCGAGATCAAATACATAACGATGGCGGGTCTGCGAAATTAATGACCCCACAGTAGGGATGACCCTGTTCGTCGCGATTCTTTTCCGACCGGTCCTTCCAGTGGCAACGTATGCCCAGGCCGTGCCACAGCGACGGCACGGGTAACAGCCTCTGAGACACGCCGTGGATACATGGCCCAGGCCAGCCTCTCGACCAGTTCCTGGTCTCACCTCCTCCCTGGGGGCTACGGTCTCGGGAAGCCTAAACCGCCCCGTTGCTTTGAAGGGGTTGTGAGAGCGGTGATTGAAAAGAGAAAAAGTATGACCAAATTAGACCTTACTTATATCCGCAGCCAATTCCCCGCCTTCAGCGAGCCCTCGTTGCAGGGTTTTGCGCACTTTGAAAACGCGGGCGGCTCTTACGCCTGTGGGCAGGTGGTTGAGCGGCTGCAGCGTTATTATCGTGAAACCAAAGTGCAACCGTATTATGGATTCGAGCCCTCCCGTCGTGCGGGCAGGCAAATGGACCAGGCCCGCACGCGCCTGGCTGCGTGGCTTAACGTGGCGACCGATGAGGTCCACTTCGGCCCGTCCACCTCACAAAATACCTACGTCGTCGCGCAGGCCTTGCGCCAACACCTCCGGCCCGGGGATGAAATCATCGTTACCAACCAGGACCATGAGGCCAATATCGGCGTTTGGCGAAGGCTGGAGGCAGATGGCATGGTCATTCGCGAATGGCGGGTAAACCCGCATAGTGCCGAATTGAATGTAGATGATCTTGAAAATTTGCTGAATGAGCGTACCCGTGTCGTCGCGTTTACCCATTGCTCAAACATCGTTGGCAGTATGCACCCGGTGGCTGCGTGGACCGAAATGATTCACGCCGCCGGAGCCATTGCTATCGTTGATGGTGTTTCCTATGCCGGCCACGGACTGCCGGATGTTGCGGCGCTGGGCGTGGATATCTACCTGTTGTCGCTGTACAAGGTTTACGGGCCCCATCTTGGCATCATGGCAATGCGCTCAGAGTTGAACGAAGAACTACCGAACCAGGGCCACTTTTTTAATGCGGATCATGTGACCGACAGATTTACCCCAGCCGGGCCGGATCATGCCCAAATCGCCGCTGTTAACGGTGTAATCGATTATTTTGAAGCAGTTTATGCCCACCATTTTACCCATTGCCCTGATAATACGGAGCCTGCTCCGGCACAAAAAGCCCGCGCTGTAGCACCATTGTTTCGACATGCTGAGCGGGCGAACCTTGCTCCGCTGCTGGATTTTCTGGTGCAACGCGATGGCGTGCGGCTGATTGGCAAGGTAACAACAGAAAACCGTGCGCCGACGGTCGCATTCACTGTAAAAAATCGTCAACCCGGGGATATTGCAGCAGAACTGGCGGCGCAGGGAATCGGTATCGGCAACGGCAACTGTTATGCCTGGCGATTAATGCAGGCACTGGACATACCACCTGAGCAGGGTGTGGTGCGGTTATCTTTCGTACATTACACCCGTTATGATGAGCTCAGCCGGCTAATCGAAGGGCTGGACAGGACCTTATAGAAAAGAACCTTCCAGAAAGACTAAAACAGGGTGATTTATAACGGCAAAAAGGTTATCCTATACAGCATCTAAAAAGGCTTTCCGCCTGACAGTCTGTGCTCCAACAATAGGTATACAAAATCCAAAGCAACACCGGCTTATATTTTAAATCTGATGAATATTATGAAGAAGATATTATGAAGGGGCTGAATTACTTCCTGTGCTACGGTGTAGTGATGCTGATGGGTGCCGGGATTACCTCGTCCGCAGCAATGGCGGCGGGTAGCAACGCGGATCCGGCACAACAAATACCGGTGCCACCGATCGTCGAACAGAGTTGTGGTGCGTGTCACGGCAGTGACGGTAACAGCATTGTTCCAGCCTTTCCGAAACTGGCTGCCCAGGTTTCACAATATACAGAAAAACAATTACAGGATTTTGTCAGTGGTGCGCGTATCGGCCCCATCATGACCGGCATAGCGCAAGCGCTTTCCGACGCACAAATTCAGGAATTAGCACAATATTTCTCCCAGCAGGTTAATAAGAATACCGCTCAGCCGGATACCCAACTGCTGGCCCAGGGTGAGAAGATCTATCGTGGTGGCGTGGTTGCTACCAAAGTCCCGGCCTGTGCAGCGTGCCATGGCCCGACGGCCATCGGCCTGCCGCCGCTCTACCCAGGGCTGGCTGGACAAAATGCAGCCTATATCGAGAGTCAACTACTGGCGTTTCGCAGTAACAACCGGAGTAATGATTTGCGTGCAGTAATGCGTGAAATTGCCGGTAACCTGACGACGCAGGAAAGCAAGGCGGTAGCGGCCTATCTGGGTTCATTACCTTGATGTACTTAACGCAAAATCGTGGCGCAGTGCAGACCCCTGGAGGGCCAGAAACTTATGAGCGTGAAACAAGGCAAGGATAAAAAAGATCCGGGATCAAAGACCCTGAGCCGGAAGGAGCTGTCAAAACGGCGCTTTCTGACTGCGGCAACAGCGGCTGTTGGTACTGCGGGCATCGGTGTGATAGCAGTGCCGTTTATCAGGACGCTGGAGCCCGATGCTGCATCGGCGGCAGATTCGGTCATCACTGTGGATATTTCGGGGATACCCCCGGGTGGGCATATCACGACGAGTTGGCAGCAAAAACCCCTTATTATCGTACGTCGAACACCTGAAATGCTGGCAACATTGAGCCAGGTTACCTCCCAGCTAAAAGATCCGGATAACAAGGTTCCCCAGCAGCCCCCCTATGCTCAAAATATCTATCGTTCACGCGAACCTGAATGGCTGGTAATGATGCAGGTCTGTACTCACCTGTGTTGTTCTCCTGCCTACGAGCCTGAAAAAGGTTCGGTGAGTCCAACCTGGCTGGGCGGGTTTTTCTGTGCATGCCATGGTTCCAGCTATGATTTTTCAGGCCGGGTAATGTTTGGTTCACCCGCACCTGCAAACATGGTTGTTCCTGACTATACGTTTATTGATGGTGGAAAATCGGTTCAGATTACCGGCCTCGAGAAGGAATCAAAGCTGTGCTGAAAATATCCTTGCAACGACAACACGGGAGCATGCCATGAGTAACAACCCTGGTTTTTGGGGATGGCTCAACGAAAGATTACCCGTCAGTAATTTTTTGAAAGCCTCCGTGACCGAATACTATGCGCCCAAGAATTTTAATTTCTGGTACTTTTTTGGCTCACTGGCCCTGCTGGTGCTCGTGCTGCAGATCATTTCGGGAATCTTCCTGTTAGTACACTATTACAGCGATGCGAATCAGGCCTTTGATTCGGTACAGGGCATAATGTTTGACGTGAAATGGGGGTGGTTGGTCCGTTATATTCATACCACCGGTGCCTCGCTGTTTTTTGTGGTGATTTATTTACATATATCCCGCGGGTACCTTTATGGTTCTTACCGTAAACCGCGTGAACTGCTTTGGATTTTCGGCTGGATCATCTACATCATACTGATGGCAGAGGCCTATTTTGGTTACGTGCTGCCGTTTGGAAACATGTCCTACTGGGGTGGTGAGGTCATCACTGCCATTATCGGCGCAATTCCGTGGGTGGGGGACTGGCTGGTTTCAATTGTTCGCGGCGGACCGGGTTTAGGGGGGGCAACCCTCACGCGCTTTATGGCATGGCATGTCGCGTTTATCCCGCTGCTGCTGATCGGTGTTATTGTTTTCCATTTGGTGGCACTGCATCAGGTGGGGTCCAATAATCCTGACGGTATAGAAATTTCGAAAAACCTTGATGCCAACGGCCGTCCTGTGGATGGTATTCCCTTTCACCCTTACTACACCGTTAAGGATATCTTTGGCGTCGGTGTATTTTTAACCCTATTCGCGGTAATCGTGCTCTTCGCACCGACCTTTTGGGGTCTGATTATGGAGTACAATAATTACCTTCCGGCCAACCCGTTGCAGACACCAGCCGATGTAACACCGGCATGGTATCTTTCCCCCTATTATGCGGTACTGCGCGCAATACCCGGCAAGGGTTTTGGCATTGTTATGCTGGGCGCCTCGATCATGCTGCCGTTTTTCCTCCCCTGGCTCGATCGCTGCCCGGCTAAATCAGTACGGTATCGCCCCGTTTATTTTGGCATGCTGATATTGCTGGCGATTTCAGTGGTGGTGCTTGGATGGATTGGGCTGCAACCGGCAAATCCGGCGTTGCTGCCGCCTGCCCGCATCGCGCTGGGTGTGTATTTCGGCTTTTTCATACTGTTGCCGGTCATCAGCCGATTTGAACCCATCCGGCCGGTACCTGACAGGGTAAGAATGTGAAGACCATGCTACGTATTGGACTGTCTGTGATGGCTGCTGTGATTGTCACTGTATATGGAGGAACTGCGAACGCTGATGAAGCGCAGTTGCAGACCCCAAAATATCAGTTGAATAAAGAAACCATTGTTCGTGGAGGCATATTCTTTGCCCAGAACTGCCTTTCCTGCCACGGTGCAAAGTATATACGTTACAACCGATTGGCTACTGATCTTGGACTGGATGAAGCATTTATCAAAAGTAACTTTATGACGCCGGCGGGGGCTAAATATTTACGTGGTATGACAACGACCATGCCACCAAAGCTTGCCGTCAACTGGCTTGGCGCCACCCCGCCTGATCTTAATCTTATTGCGCGTTATCGTGGGGTTGACTGGGTATACACGTTTCTGAGAAGTTTTTATCTGGATCCCAGCCAGGCTAGCGGATGGAATAATCATATCTTTCCAACTGTCGCCATGCCCAATGTACTGTTTGCATATAGCGGCACGGTCGACGAGACGGGACAGGTGCTTAAAAAGGCCAGCTTTAGCCCCGGGGAATATGATCAGGTAACGGCAGACCTAACGGCATGGTTACAGTATACAAGCGACCCTTCGATTATCATTCGCAGACAGATCGCCCCTTATGTCATCGGCTTTTTGCTGCTTTTCACGCTACTGGCCTACCTGTTGAAACGCGTGTACTGGCGTGACGTGCATTAGCCTGCACACAGGTTGCGATCCAGTTCTCCGAACCTAAAGGTCAGCGGCCCTTCCCCGGTCACCCAGCAAATGGTGCCTGAAACTTCAGCCGGCCTGGATAAGGCCTAAACGGGGTGATTTGCCATGCCAAAACGGTTATCCTTGCGCCTGGCCTGACCGATAGAGTCGGGATTGTGGAGAGGCCCTGGCATCAGAAATGAAGCCCACCAATACAAATAACCCGGATTATTTCCACAAGGTAGTGGATTGCCAATGGGCCTGCCCGGCGCATACGGATGTGCCTGAGTACATTCGCAAGATCGCCCAGGGTGAATTTACGGATGCCTATATGCTCAACCGGGAAAGCAATGTTTTCCCCGGCATACTCGGCCGCGTCTGTGATCGTCCCTGTGAACCCGCCTGTCGGCGTGCGCGTACCAATCAGGAGCCCGTTGCCATCTGCCGTCTCAAACGGGTTGCTGCAGATCACCGGGACGCTGACATCAGTGGTCGCTTGCCGCTTGTTCCAAAGAAAAAAAACGGCAAGAAGGTAGCCCTGGTCGGCGCGGGTTGTGCATCGCTGGCGGTAGCCAATGACCTGTTGCCGATTGGTTATGAATGTACCATTTTCGAGGCCCTGGCTGAGCCCGGCGGGCTGATGCGTTCCAATATCCCCTCATTCCGCCTGCCGGAACACGTCCTGGGTGAAGAAATTGGTTACATCGTGGACATGGGTGCTGATCTCCACCTCAACCACCCCATTAAAAGCATGAAAGGCCTGTTGGGCGAAGGTTATGACGCCATATTTGTCGGTAGCGGAGCGCCCAGGGGCAAAGAACTGAAGCTCCCGGGACGGCAGCAGGGCACGGCCAACATCCATATCGGCATCACCTGGCTGGAGTCGGTGGCTTTCGGGCATCTCGATACCATCGGCAAACGCGTGTTGATCATTGGCGTGGGCAATACCGCCATGGATTGCTGCCGTACATCGCTACGTCTGGGTGCCGAAGATGTAAAAGTCATGGCGCGCAAGCCCCGCGCATTCTTCAAGGCATCCGAATGGGAACTGGAGGATGCAGAAGAAGAAAATGTCGAAATTGTCGTTAACCACTCGCCAAAAGAGTTTGTGATTGAAAACGGCCGTCTTACCGGCATGAAATTCGAGCAGGTGGATTACGAGATTGAGCACGGCCGGATCGTCAACCAGTGGAGCACCGGTGAGGTCGTCATTCCCTGTGATGATGTGATTCTGGCGATCGGTCAGGAGAATTCGTTTCCATGGATCGAGCGTGGTCTGGGCCTGGAATTTGACCAGTGGGATGTACCGGTTGTAGATAAAATTACTTTTGAATCCACACTGCCCGGTGTATTTTTTGGGGGTGATGCGGCTTTCGGTCCGAAGAATATTATCTGGGCGGTCGAGCACGGCCACCAGGCTGCCATTTCCATCCACCGCCACTGCCAGGGCAAAGACCTGCACGAGCGCCTGCCGGTGCTGATGAACCTCGGTAGCCGTAAAATGGGCATGCATGAATGGAGTTACTCCAACGATTTCGATCCTGCCGCGCGGCGTAAAATGGAGCACGTGGCGCTACAGCAACGGTTCATAGACCTCATTACCGAGGTTGAACTGGGCTTCACTGCCGAGCAGGCGCAACAGGAGGTTGAGCGCTGCCTGAACTGTGATATTCAGACCGTATTTTTTGATTCCCTGTGTATCGAATGTGACGCCTGCCTGGATATTTGCCCGACCCAGTGCCTGACCATCACACCCGCTGCGGAAAAAGCGCAAATGCTCAGTCAACTGAAAGCGCCGCGCCGGAATAAGGACCAACCGCTGTTTGTTTCCAAGCCACTGCAGCAGACTGCACGGATCATGGTCAAGGACGAAAACCTTTGCATACATTGCAGCCTGTGCGCTGAGCGTTGCCCAACCGCTGCCTGGGATATGCAGAAATCGTTATTCAAATTCCCGCGCGCCATGGACTATAGCGACCAGACTCACAATCAAGAGGGCAAGCGTTGATGAGCCGTGTCAATGATTTTGTATTGAAGATAGGCACCGTCAATGGCACTGGTTCGGCCAGCGCCAACGGCCTGTTGATGAAAGCGCTGTTTCGCATGGGCATACCGGTGACTGGTAAAAACCTGTTTCCATCCAATATCCAGGGGTTGCCGACCTGGTATGAAGTACGCGCCAATCACAAGGGCTATATGTCCCGTTCCGGCCGTGTTGATGTGATGGTGGCCATGAACGCCCAGACCTATGCGCGGGACCTGGCGGACGTCAGCCCCGGCGGCTTCCTGATTTATGATTCAACCTGGCCGCGTGAGCGCCAGTTGACGCGTGACGACATCACTGTACTCGGCGTGCCGCTGGCCAAACTCTGCAATGAACATTTCAGCGATGCCCGCGTGCGCATCCTGATGAAAAATGTGGCCTACGTGGGTGTTCTATCCGCGCTGCTGGGTATTGACACTGATGTGTTGCGGGTACTGCTGGAAGAAGCCTTTGCCACCAAACCCAGGCTGGTGGAAAGTAACCTGCAGGCGATCAACCTTGGTTTTAATTATGCCACGGAGAATTTTACCTGCCCGCTACCGGTTCGGGCTGAAACCATGGGTGATAACAGCAAGCACATTCTCATGGATGGAAATTCCGCAGCCGGCCTGGGGTGTGTCTATGCCGGCGCCACGGTCGGTGCCTGGTACCCGATTACGCCTTCAACCTCGCTGATGGACGGGTTTCACCGATATTGCAAAATGTTCCGCAAAGACGCGCACAGCGGTGAGAACAATTACTGTATTGTGCAGGCGGAAGATGAATTGGCCGCCGCCGGCATCGTGCTGGGCGCCAACTGGGTAGGTGCCCGCGCCTTTACACCGACCTCGGGCCCGGGCATTTCACTGATGAGTGAGTTTATAGGTTTTGCCTACTTTGCCGAGATTCCCTCGGTCTTTTTTGATGTGCAACGGGTCGGGCCGTCTACCGGCATGCCGACCAGAACCCAGCAATGCGACATCATGCTGTGTGCCTATGCCTCACACGGCGATACGCGGCACCCGTTGTTATTGCCTGCCAATCCACGGGAGTGCTTCGAGATGGCGGTGACCGCCTTTGACCTGTCTGAGCGCCTGCAAACGCCGGTATTCGTGCTGTCCGATCTCGATATCGGCATGAATGACTGGATGATTCCGGAGCTTGAGTGGGATGATAAGTACCGGCCGGATCGTGGCAAGGTCCTTAATATTGAGGAGGTCGGGAAGCTGGAGAAGTTTTACCGATATCTCGATACCGATGGTGATGGTATAGCTGCCCGGACCTTGCCGGGTGAACATCCGAAAGGCGCCTATTTCGTGCGCGGCTCAGGCCACAACAAGTTTGGTGCCTATACAGAGGACTCCGATGAATACATCGAGGTGGTCGACCGCCTGATGGTCAAGTGGGATACCGCCAAGAAACTGGTGCCTGAACCTGTATTGAGGCCGGCAGGCGAGGCAACCACGATTGGCATTATTGCCTACGGCAGTTCAGATGGTGCGGTGATTGAGGCGCTGGATACTCTAAGCGCAAACGGCATCCATGCAGATTACATGCGGGTGCGGGCGTTTCCGTTTAATGGCGAAGTCGGCGATTTCGTCGAAAATCACGAGACCGTTTTTGTAGTTGAACAGAACCGTGACGCACAACTGCGTTCCCTGCTGATCCTGGAAACCAATACCGACGCCGCCAAGCTGATCCCGGTGCTGCACTACAATGGCATGCCCATTCCAAGCCACTGCGTGGTGCAGGGGTTGTGTAAGCATTTGCAGGTGGAGGCCGTGGCATGACCTATATCGCCAAACCAAGAATCGACCTGCCCGGACAAAGAAGCAACGCTATCGGTCTGTCCCGGCGGGACTATGAAGGTGTTTTGTCGACGCTGTGTGCCGGTTGTGGGCATGATTCAATCACCGCGGCTATTGTCGAGGCATTCTGGGAATTGTCGATTGCGCCCGAGAAAGTCGTCAAGCTGTCCGGCATCGGTTGCTCTTCAAAAACGCCGGCGTACTTTATTTCAGGCGCCCACGGGTTTAACTCGGTGCATGGCCGTATGCCATCGGTTGCCACCGGTGCGTTAGCCGGCAACCGCGATCTTGTCTGCATTGGTGTTTCCGGTGACGGTGACTCCCTCTCCATTGGCTTTGGCCAGTTTGGCCATGCCGTTCGACGTAATGTCAATATGCTTTATATTATTGAAAATAATGGTGTTTATGGCTTGACCAAGGGCCAGTTCTCGGCCTCGGCTGACAAGGGCAGCCGGGCCAAGACAGGCGCGATTAACCAATGGAAAAATATCGATTCGGTATCTACGGCTATTTCAATGGGTGGCAGTTTCGTAGCGAGGAGTTTTTCCGGAGACCGTGAACAGCTTGTCACGCTGATCAAGGCCGGTGTCACACACCCCGGTTGCGCGGTACTGGATGTGGTTTCCCCGTGTGTAACGTTCAACAACCACCCCGGCTCTACCAAGAGCTATACCTACACCCGTGACCACTACCATCCGGCCTTGCAAACTGATTTCGTCCCGCCGGCGACTGAAATCAAGGCGGCCTATGCAGCGGGTGAAAGCACTGTTATCGCATTGCACGATGGTTCAAAGCTGCTGCTAAAAAAGACCGATAGCGGTTACGATGCGACCAACCGCAGCCGCGTGCTGCGCTACCTCGAACAGCAACGCGCCCGCGGTGAAGTTGTGACCGGGTTATTGTTTATCAATGGCGAGTTGCCCGAAATGCATAAAATTTACGGTACCTCCCACACGCCACTTAAAGACATTGGTTTTGCGAAGCTGAACCCGGGCAGCAAGGCACTGGCAAAACTGCAAAGTCGTATGCGCTAGCACGCGGGGTGCATTTTTTGCCCTGAAGGTGGTTCCATGAAGCGCAGTCTGAACGTATCATGCTGGTTGGGAAGTGAGATCGTGCCGGCAGGAATTTCGCCATGTGTTCTATATTTGCTGTACTTGATATCAGCGGGGATTTGCAGGCTCTGCGCCAGACCGCTTTGCGCCAGTCCAGGCTGCTGCGTCACCGTGGTCCGGACTGGAGTGGCATCCACACATGCGCTGGTGCGGTGCTGGCCCATGAGCGGCTGGCTATTGTGGACGTCAACACCGGCGCACAGCCGCTGATCTCACCGGATGGCCAACAGTCACTGGCCGTCAACGGGGAAATCTATAACCACCGGGCCTTACGCGGGCAGTTGGCCCACTCCTATGATTTCAGCACCGAATCCGATTGCGAAGTCATCCTGCCGCTGTACCTGGAAAAAGGCAGTGCTTTTCTGAATGACCTGCAAGGTATGTTTGCCTTCGTTCTCTACGATGAATCCGCCGGCCGTTACCTGATTGCCCGGGATCCGATTGGCATCATTCCTTTATATTACGGTTTTGATGATGAGCAGCAGTTGTACGTGGCTTCTGAAATGAAAGCCCTGATCGGGGTATGCAACGTGGTGGCAGAATTTCCGCCCGGGCATTATTGGTTGAGCGACGACGAAGAGCCAAGGCAGTATTACCAGCGCCCGTGGCAGGATTTTGCTGCAGTTGAGCACGCCGGAACGGCTGTGCGGGCTGTCGGCGCGGCCATGGAAAAGGCAGTGATCAGCCACCTGATGACCGATGTTCCCTACGGTGTGCTGCTTTCCGGTGGGCTGGATTCGTCTATTATCGCCGCGCTGACGCAGAAGCATGCGGGCATGCGGGTCGAAGACAGGGAGCGCAGTCCGGCCTGGTGGCCACGCCTGCATTCGTTTGCCGTCGGGCTTGAAGGCTCGCCCGACCTGGCCGCGGCAGAAAAGGTTGCAGCACATATCGGCACCGTACACCACGGCTTCACATTTACGCTCCAGGAGGGCCTGGACGTCCTGGATGAGGTGATCTACCACCTCGAAACCTACGATGTGACGACCATACGCGCAGCCACGCCCATGTATCTGCTGGCGCGGAAGATTCACGCCATGGGTATCAAGATGGTGCTTTCGGGTGAAGGGGCCGATGAAGTGTTTGGTGGTTACCTGTATTTCCACAAGGCACCTGATGCGCGCGCTTTTCATGAAGAAACGGTGCGTAAATTGTCCCGTCTGCACAGCTATGATTGCCTGCGCGCAAATAAGGCCATGGCCGCCTGGGGTATCGAAGCCCGTGTACCGTTCCTGGATCGTGAATTCCTGGACGTTGCCATGGCATTGAACCCGCAAGATAAAATGATCACTGCAGGTAAAATGGAAAAGCAGATATTGCGCGAAGCTTTCAGCGACCTGCTGCCGGAAGAAATTGTCTGGCGGCAAAAAGAGCAGTTTTCTGATGGCGTGGGCTATAGCTGGATTGACGGCATTCGCGATTATGCAAAGGCAGAAGTCAATGCCCGGCAATTGGCGCACGCAGCCAAGCGGTTTCCGTTCAACCCACCGGCAACGGCGGAAGCCTATCTGTTCCGGCGCCTGTTTGAACGCCATTATCCGCTGGCCAGTGCCGCTGAGTGTGTACCGGGGGGGCCTTCGGTGGCCTGCAGCACGCCGGAAGCGGTGTTATGGGACGCCAGTCTGCAGGAACTGGACGACCCGTCCGGCCGTGCGGTTCGCTCGGTCCACCAGGAAGCTTATTGATGGCAGAAACAGAAAATACCAAGGTGCAGTCCCGGAGTAGCAGGATATGCTGATTCAGAAATTCGGGGGCTCATCACTGGCGGGCATACAGGGTTTTCTCGCCGCTGCCAGCATCATCAGCGACGCCGCGAGGACTGAAAGAGTCGTCGTTGTGCTCTCGGCCGTCTACGAAATTACAGACTTGCTGGAAACAGCAATAGCGGCCGCAGTCGCTGGTGATGATTTCAGGGCTGTACTCAAAAGTGTGGAAGATTTGCAACGCGAAATCCTGGATGAAATGCAGGCGGCCAGTTTTGACGCTGCCTCCGCGGCAGCATTTCTGTCGGAGCAGCAGCAACGCCTGGGGTCACTTTTGGAAGGCGCGGCATTGCTCGAGCAGTGCCCGCCAGCGGCACGTGCTGAGATCCTGTCCGCCGGTGAAGGTTTTAGCAGCCGCCTGATGTGTGACCTGCTGCAGGCCCAGGGGCATGCTGCCCGCTGGTCGGATACCGATGTACTGCCCCCTGCCAACGATAGTTACAGCGACAGCCTGGTAGATATCGAGGCGGCAGCACCCCTGCTGCAGCAGGCTTTGGCCGGTGAGCACGCCATCCTGGTGTTGCCGGGCTTTTATGGCCGTAACGCTGCGGGCAAGCCGCAATTGATGGGCCGCAACGGCTCGGATTACTCCGCGGCAGCAGTGGCAGCAGCAGTGGCAGCCCGTAGCCTGCAAATATGGAAAGATGTGGACGGATTTTTTACGGCTGATCCGCGCATTGTTGCCAGTGCGAAATGCCTGGAAGAAGCCAGCTATGAAGAGGCCATGGAACTTTCGTTCTTTGGCGCCCGGGTTATCAGCGCCAAAGCATTGACGCCGCTGATGGGCGCCGGAATTCCCTGCGAGATCAGGAACACCTACCACCCCGGCCTGGCCGGCACCCTGATTCACGCCAACACCCGCAAGCCAACGGTTGTCAGGGGTATTTCACACCTTGATGATGTGGCCAGCATCACCCTGCAGGGCGGTGGCATGCGCGGGCGTGTCGGTGTAGCGCGGCGCGTGATGGAGGCACTGGCCAGCCAGTCCATTTCAGTGCTGCTGATCGTGCAGTCTTCATCTGAATACAGCATTACACTAAGCGTGCGCAGCAGCGATGCGGAGCGTGCGCGCGATGCGCTGACTGAGGTGTTTCATTTCGAATTGCTGCATGGCTTGATCAGCGGTATATCCGTGCTGGATCAACGCTCGGTCATCACGCTGGTTGGTGATGGCATGAACCACTACCGCGGCATCGCCGCACGGTTTTTGAGCGCCGTGTCCGCTGCCGGGGTCAATGTCGAGGTGATCGCGCAGGGATCAACCGAATGTGCGATTGCCGTGGTGGTAGAAAAACAGGCTGCCAAACCGGCGTTGCGGGCTTGCCATACTGCTTTTTTCAGCCACACCAGCCACATGGATGTCATCCTGCTGGGTTGTGGCAATGTCGGTGCGGCGCTGTTGCAGCAATTCCAGAACCAGGACAGCAGCCTGGAAGCCGGCCACAAGGCATTGCACGTTCGGGCGATAGCCAACAGTCGCAAACTGCTGATTGGTCATGACACGGTTGAACTGGCCAACTGGAAGCAGGACCTCGAGGCACACGGCAGCGCCTGGAACATCGATGACGTTATCGGGATCCGCCAACAACTGGGTCTGCTGAACCCGACCATTATTGACTGTACATCGGATGAAGGGCTGGCCGCCGAATACGCGAAATTCCTGGCCAATGGTTTTAACGTCGTAGCGGCCAATAAGAAGGCCAATACCACCAGCATGGCCTACTACCGCGAAATGCGTACTGTCGCCGCGCGGCATTTCCGCAAGTTCATGTATGAAACCAATGTGGGCGCCGGCCTGCCGGTTATCGACACGCTGCAGTCATTGATGCGTTCGGGTGACGAGCTCAAATCATTTGGTGGCATATTGTCCGGTTCATTGTCGATGATTTTCGGCATGCTCGAAGACGGCGAGGCGTTCTCAGTTGCGGTTGAAAAAGCCATGCAGTTGGGTTTTACGGAACCGGATCCGCGGGATGATTTATCCGGTATGGACGTGGCACGTAAACTGTTGATTGTCGCCCGTGAGGTCGGTCTGGAACTTGAGCTGGAGGATATTGAAGTTGAGCCGGTGATTGCGGACGGGTTTGCTGCTGACGCCGGTAACGATGAACTCATTGCGCGGCTGGCAGAGCTGGATGATGATTTTGCCGTGCGCGTTGCAAGCGCGAAGGCCAAGGGAGGCGTTTTGCGTTATATCGGCCGGATCGAGAATGGCCGTTGCAGTGTTTCGGTGGATGTGGTGCCGAAGAACCTGCCGCTGGGCTCAATTCGCGATGGTGAGAATGCGCTGGTGCTGCACACCCGTTACTACCAGCCTATTCCACTGGTGTTGCGTGGCTATGGGGCCGGGGCGGATGTCACCGCCGCCGGCGTGTTTGGCGATCTATTACGTACGGCATGGAGGCCGCTGGACTTGTGAACAACAGCATATTGACAGTTTATGCGCCGGCATCCTCCGGCAATCTCTCGGTTGGGTTTGATGCCCTGGGCCTGGCACTGGTTCCGGTAGACGGTAACCTGCTTGGTGATTGTGTCAGCATTATGCCCGGCACTCCGTACGATTGGACCCTGTGCCTGGACGGACCCTTTGCCCACGCCTTGCCGCAGGACCAGGAGCAAAATATTGTCATCACCTCATGCCGGCGGTTCGAGCAGGCCGCCCGCGCCGTGGGTGTCGATGTTCAGCCCATGAACATTACCTTGAAAAAGCACCTGCCGGTAGGCAGTGGGCTGGGTTCAAGCGCCAGTTCAATCGTGGCCACGCTGGTGGCGCTGAACCAGTATTTTCGCCGCCCGCTGAGCCGCCCTGCACTGCTGCAACTGATGGTGGAAATGGAGGCCAGAATCAGTGGCGAGGTCCACCTGGATAATATTGCTCCGAGCCTGCTAGGCGGCTTGCGCTTGTGCATGCCGGGGGATGCCCGCCAGTATGCCCTGCCGTGGCCGGGCCATTGGCAGTCCGTGGTGGCCTGGCCTGGCAGCCGGCTGGAGACCCGTCCGGCACGGGAGGTTCTGCCACCGGCCTATGACCGTACAACGGTCGTTGCCCACGGTGCGCAGTTTGCGTTGTTCGTGCATCAACTGCATCAGGGCGAGGCCGGTGCGGCGGCGGAATGCCTGGTTGATTTACTGGCTGAGCCGTACCGTAAATCATTGCTTCCGGGCTTTGAGGAGGCCAGGGCAGCGCTGACCGGAATGGGTGCGCTGGCTGTTGGAATATCCGGTTCAGGCCCGACCGTGTTCTGCATCGCGGACGACAGCAGTGTAGCGGCAGCAGCGGCAGTGTGGCTGCAACAGAACTACCTGCAAAATGATGCCGGCTTTGTGCGCATCTGCCGGGCGGATTTGGCGGGTGCGAGGAAAGTATAAGGCGGGTATTGGAAACGCCATGCAGTTCATCAATATAAAGCACCCGGCGCAGAGCGTCAGTTTCCCACAGGCCGTCGTTACCGGGCTGGGAAGGGATCGGGGGTTATTTTTTCCGGCCCGGCTCGAGCCGCTGGGTGATATCCAGGGCCTTTTGGAGATGGATTTTGTCGCTCGCAGCACGATTATATTGCAGCACCTGGTCGGCGATTCGATGGCAGTGGATGTTTTACAGGACTGTGTCAAACGGGCTTTTGACTTTCCCGTCAGTCTGGTAGCTGTTGCCGAAAGTGTGCATGCACTTGAGCTCTTTCATGGACCGTCGCTGGCCTTCAAGGATTTTGGCGCACGTTTTATGGCACAGTGCCTGGCCCGCTTCGGCACAGGCCAGCGAACGACCATTTTGACAGCAACTTCCGGTGATACCGGGGCTGCCGTGGCGCTGGCATTTTATGCTCAACCGGATACTGAGGTGGTCATTTTGTATCCACAGGGCAAAGTGACGCCGTTGCAGGAGAAACTATTTTGTACCCTCGGCGGGAATATCCGCACCATTGCCATAGCGGATGACTTTGATGCCTGCCAGCTACTGGTCAAGCAGTCGTTCGATGACCCGCAATTGCTTGCTGAGCTGGGGCTTAATTCGGCCAATTCAATCAATGTTGCGCGGTTGCTGGCTCAGGTTTGCTACTATTTTGAAGCCGCTGCCAGGCTGCCGCACGGAACCAGGCCGGTGTTTTGTGTTCCCAGCGGTAATTTTGGTAATGTAACCGCCGGTTTGCTGGCGCATGCCATTGGTTTGCCGGTGGCGCGGTTGATCGCGGCCACCAACCGCAACGATACGGTGCCGAGATATTTCCAATCCGGTCAATGGCAACCACGCCCGACCGTGGCTACGCTCACCAACGCCATGGATATCTCCCTGCCAAATAATTTCCCCAGGGTACTGGAGCTTGGCCAGCGCCATGGTTTGGTGTTGCGGGATCTGCTCACGTCGTTTTCGATTACAGACGAAGAAACACTGGGTGCTGTGCGAACGCTCGATGCCATGGGTTACCTGGCAGACCCTCACAGCGCGCTGGCGTGGCAGGCGTTGCAGAAAAGCCTGGATGAGACCGAGACGGGTGTGTTCCTGTGTACCGCGCATCCGGCCAAGTTCAGGGAAACGCTTGAGGCTGCCTTGAGTCGCCCTGTACCCCTGCCAACAGAACTGCAGAAGGTGGCTGACAAAGAGGTTTTGAGTTCAGTGCTGCCGGCTGACTTTGACCTGCTTAAAGATTTTTTGCTGAACCAGTAAAAATTTACCCGGTTTCTGCCAACATTTTCTGCTGACTGTTGTTATATAACGCAAGGGGGTATTTCATCGAGCTTGGCCCCGGGTAAAACCGGGGCTTTTTATATACGCGAGCCATGGGTAAAAAAAGCCCCGGTTTTCGCCTGGCAGACGGGGGGGAATCTACCCGCCAGACATTGATAAAACCGGGGCATACTCGTGGTAGCGGGCGTGCTACCCACCCCCCTGAAACCCAATTCAGGCAATTCTATCCAAACACCACCACGATATTAATCACGATGGCTATGGTCGCGCCCGCAACGACCAGTCGCATAATGTGCCTCATGGTGTTGTGTTCTAGCTTCAATTTCCTGTTCCTCATCAGTACCTATTGCGTTAACACGCTGGCTGAAGACTCCCTGTTTAACATCAGTTTTCTTTCTGCCAGCTTGCATGCGTAAAGCATGCGTTCGGTTGCCTGTGCGGGAACGGTTCCTTTCCGGCTTTTAATCATGTAGCGCCAAAACTCGATTTCCGCCAGCAACAACTTTTCTTCGGTCTGCATAAGCTATCCAATTTGTTGGCTGCACCCGTTAGTTGCGGTTGCGATGGGTGTACTTTAGGGAAAGCGGGCGGGCCACGCTTGACAATTGTGGACAATAAGTTGACCGGAGTTGATCAGTGAATGAGAATGGAGTGATGCAAAATCACAATGCAGGCAGGTAGCCTGACCATGTCAGTATTCGCACACGGAACACTCAACCTGTGGAAGACGATCGATTCTTACGGAATTGATCCGGAACCGTTGTTTGCGAAAGAGGGCATCAGGATCCATCTCCCCATTGATCCGTGTAAGCGGGTGGCATACGAAAAAATTGACCGGATCAGGGCAAAAGCTGTTGAGTTGAGTGGTGACGAGGCGTTCGGGCTGCGCTCAGCTACGGTTTACCTGCCCTCTCAACTGGGCGCCCTGGGTTACGCCTGGCATGCCAGTTTGACCTTAAGAAGGGCCTGCATGCGCCTCGAACGCTTCATCCGTGTGGCAAATAACAATGCCAGGGTGAATCTAAAGGACCGTGATGGTTGTTTGGTGGTTACGTTCAGACTGGACGTGCAAAGCCGGTCTGAAACTGCCCGGGATGACAGTGCACTGGCGGTGATCACCATGATGTGCCGTTTGATCTGCACGGATCATTTTCGCCTGCATTGCGTTAATTTCAGACATGCGCGGCCGCAAGACATCACACCCTATTTTCAGTATTTCGGTTGCGAGCTGAATTTCGACCAGGCTGATAACCAGTTGGTGATACCGCTGTCGCTTGCTGATGAAACACTGACTGGCGCAAACCCGGAACTGGCGCTGCTCAATGACAAAATCGTCACTCGGGGGTTGGCCCGGATAGATAAAAACGACACCATCGCCCGGCTGCGGGCCGTGTTGGTGGACCAGTTGCCGCAGGGCAATATCAGTGATGATACGGTGGCCAGCGCCCTGCACATGTCAGCACGTACCATGCATCGCAAACTGGCGGACGTGAATAGTAACTTCAGGACCCTGCTGGCTGAGATGCGGCGCGACCTGGCCGAGGCATATATCATGGACAACAGCCTGACCCTGACAGAAATATCCCTGCTACTCGGCTTCTCCGAAGCCAGCTCATTTTCCCGGGCATACAAAAGCTGGACTGGCACCGCACCCAGCCAGGCCCGCCAGGCCCGCATGGGAAAACATATTCCTGCTTAGTTCGTGCGTAAAATCTCAGTAGCGGCCATGCGGATTTCCGGCCAGGCCTGCAACGCAGCGGCGAACCCGGACCAGGTCTTCTTCCAGAACGCGATCAACTCGGTACCTTCCATGGACTGGGGCTGCCCCCTGACCGGGAAATTGCCCTGGCTGGCCTGATCAAATGCTGTGCCCAGTTGCGCGATTCCATTTTTAAGGTATTCCTGCCACTCAGCCGGTGCAGAATCAGCGGCGTCCAGCAGGCTATCCAGGTGGCGTAACTGCCCTGACAAGTCACGCAGGACAGCATCGCGGTGGCTTGCAAGCAGTGAGTCGCCAGGGGCAGCGGCCAGGTCGCTGAAAAAGGCGGATAGCGCAGCCAGGCGCTCCGCCGGCTCTTCAGCGAGGCACAATATCCTGTTGTCCGGTATCTGCTCAGAAAAGAACAG
>QIKV01000197.1 GCA_003233115.1 Oceanospirillales bacterium | reverse complement strand
TTGAAAAAGGTTATAAAAGTTTGGCTATTGGCTTGATTTTACAGAATGTTTCTTGCACCCTTACAGACGAAGTCGTCGATTCTTTGGTTCAGAACGTAGTTCAGGGCCTGGAAGAACGACTGGATGCTCAGCTTAGAGGTTAATCATGTCACTGACTAAGGCAGATATGGCAGACCGCTTGTTCGATGAAGTAGGTTTGAACAAACGTGAAGCTAAAGAATTTGTAGACGCGTATTTCGAAATAGTCCGGGCCGCCCTGGAGGATGGAGAAAACGTGAAACTCTCAGGATTTGGCAACTTTCAGCTACGCGAAAAGAACCAGCGTCCGGGACGGAACCCAAAGACAGGTGAGGAAATTCCGATTTCCGCACGTCGGGTGGTTACCTTCAGGCCCGGCCAAAAATTACGAGCAAGGGTAGAAGCTTATGTTAAACCCGGGGATTGAGAAGGAGCTGCCCGCAATACCCGCAAAACGGTATTTTACGATAGGGGAAGTTAGTGAGTTGTGTGGTGTCAAACCGCATGTGCTGCGCTATTGGGAACAGGAGTTTGAGCAACTCAAACCCGTCAAGCGGCGTGGCAACCGGCGCTATTACCAGCGTGGCGATGTCATTATGATTCGCCAGATTCGCAGCCTGCTGTACGAACAGGGGTTCACCATCGGTGGCGCCCGCCAGCAACTCGATGGCGACAGTGCCCACGATGATATCAACCGCAGTCAGCAGATCATCCGCCAGGTGCGGCTGGAGTTGGAGCAGGTTCTGCACGTCTTGAAACGTTGAATGAGAACGGTGGACATGAATCTCCACCCTACGTGTCGAAGGATAATGGCAGGCGTGAGTGTCCAGTCCACGGCAGCTTCATTCTGCAGGCTCTTTTCCCGTTAGTCCTTTTCGTGTACCATGCTGCGGCTTTCCTGCATAATGACAGGGCAGTAACAGAGTCGGGGCGTGGCGCAGTCTGGTAGCGCACTACAATGGGGTTGTAGGGGTCGAAGGTTCGAATCCTTTCGCCCCGACCAGTTTAAAAAAAAACAGCTTTCGGGCTTTTTTTTTGCCTAACAGGGTGCTTTTCAACGATAATCGCACATTGTTGTTGCTGCAATTACTTGAATATGGGCGCGAATAGACAGATATTCACTGCTCAGCCCGGGAAGTTGGAATATGAAACCATTCGAAAATGTTTTGCGCGAGATGCCGGATATTGCCAATGAGGTAAGACCGTCAGTCAGTGGTAAACTCGAATGGGTGGGCATGAATGACATTGAATTGCCCGTGCGCATCGAAGACGACCAGGGCAACATGATCCAGTCAACCGCACGCGTAACAGCCTATGTCAACCTGGTGGATCCCGAGGTGCGTGGCATCCACATGTCGCGACTGTATCTGCATCTCGATCAGGCGTTCCAGGAACGCCCGTTAACACCGTGCGCATTGCGGCAGATGTTGCGGTCGTTTCTCGATTCGCACACGGGCCTCAGCGACCGGGCGCTGGTCAGGGTGGATTTCGACTACGTGATCCGGCGCAAGGCGCTGGAAAGTGACAATGTGGGCTGGCGGCGTTACCCGGTTTCCATGATCGGTATTCTGGAAGGCCAGGAGTTCAGCCTTGAAATGGGCCTGGAAATTCTGTACTCCAGTACCTGTCCCTGTTCCGCTGCACTGGCCCGGCAATTGATCCAGCAACAGTTTGTGAAAGATTTTGATTCTTCCAGGCCGTTGAGTTTCAGGCAGGTGCATGCATGGCTGGGTTCAGAAGAGGGTATCCTCGCGACCCCGCACAGTCAGCGCAGCGCCGCCGAGATCAGGGTCAGGCTGACACCGACTTTCCAGATGTTCCCGATCATCGAACTGATTGATGAAGTCGAGAATTCACTTAAGACACCGGTTCAGGCAACCGTCAAACGGGAAGATGAACAGGCCTTTGCCCTGCTCAACGGGCGCAACCTGATGTTTTGTGAAGATGCCGGCCGGCGGATACAGACGGCACTCAATGCCGACGACCGTATCCTGGATTTCTGGGCGCGCTGCACACACTACGAGAGCCTGCATCCACATAATGCGGTATCCGTGATTACCAAGGGCATTAAAGGGGGTTACGTGGCCGGCGCGGGGGCACCGGTACGCATGGATCATTCCGCCGTCTAGGAGCCTGTCGGATTTAACATGATCTACTGCGAAAAAGTGACCCAGCGAGGGCACCTGGTCGAGCGGTTACCCGCCGTTCCCGTCATTGTCGCCGTTGTCGTTGCCCGTGTCGTCACTGCCTGTGTCGTCAGTGCCCGTGTTGACACTGCCCGTGTTGACATTGTCACCGTTATATAACGTCAGGTTAGCCTTGAACCACTCCTGGTTCATGACGATGGGTTCAGGCCCGGGTTTAAACCAGCTAAACGCCTGGGTCGCACCATTTTGCAGATTGATGACCGCCAGCCGCAGATAGGGCGGCTCGCCGGCGCGCCATGGAAGCCGGGCCAGTTGCACGCCGTATTGCATGGTTTTCATGTTGCCGTCATAGATCTGCACCACGCGGCCATCGTCGCGGATGTTGAACAGGGTTGAGGACTTCCATTCACCGTATTCACCCGTGTCCGCGTCGCTATTGGCGCGTTCACTCACCTGGCCCCGGTAGAGCCGGTGTTTTTGCATGATCAGACTATGGGCACCCGCATCGGCCTGCTCGCCGGGGAGCAACGCTATCGTTTCCGTCTCCAGGCTGTGTGCACCCAATGAAAGGCTGCGGTAGAGCCTGGTTGCACCCCTCAACGGGTCTTCAAAGCGGCATCTGTCCGGCTCTGTGTGGCCGTAAAAGCGCTGTTGGTCAGCCTCTAGCACAATGGTGCACCCCGGCAGCACCCGCCGCCATGCAATGGCGAGCGTATCTTTAAGGGAAAGCGACAATTCACTGCCAGTGAGGTGGGAGAAGTGGAGTTCGGCCTGCCGGGTTTGCGGGTTCAGCTTCAACCAGTAAATATCATAGCTGGCCGGCCCGGTGCCACGGACCTGGCTTTCAAACAGGTAGGCTGCTGCATCCCCACCGGGTAATTGGCGGATGGTGAGATCGGTCACCGGGCCCTGCACGCCATCCCGGTTGGCCTGGGCAAAATTGCTGTAGGTGCCGGGCAGCAGTGCGTGCAGGCGGTCAATCAGGGCCTGACCGCCCTCAGCCGTGCCGCCCGGGGCTGCGGGCTGGGCTGGGCTGTAACTGCTAAACAGTCCGGCCATGATCAGTAGTACAAGCCTGGGGGTGAATTTCATGCCGTTCTCAATCTAATCTGTCGGGGACTCGTGCAGCGGGCCCACCAGCGGCCGGGGATCAACCCGGCGGTCCAGCCAGTTCATGCGCCAGTCCAGGTGCGGCCCGCTGGCGCGGCCGGTGGAGCCAATTTCTGCTATCAGGTCACCCTGGCGGACAAATGTCCCGGCCGCCACCAGGATTTTACTCAAATGCAGGAAGGTGGATGACAGTCCCTGGCCATGGTCGAGAATGATGGTGCCGCCGGAGAAATACATATCCGGATGGGTCAGGGTAATCAGGCCGTCGGCCGGGGCATAGACCGGCGTGCCTGCCGGCGCAGCAATATCCAGGCCGAAATGTGGTCTGCGTGGCTCACCGTTAAGCACCCGCTGGCTGCCATAGACGCCGCTGATTCTGCCTTTTGCCGGCCATATAAAGCCCTGGGCATAATAAGCCTGCTGAACGCGGTACAGGCGCGCTGAGGCCACCATGCGGGCATCTTCCTGAATTCTTGCGCTGGCAGAGGGGTCGGGGGTCACCGTTGATGGCGGCAGGCCGTCAACCTGCTCAATGGCGTATTGCCGTGCTTTAACTGTCAGATCCTTCTGCCACACGCCACCATCGGGCGCGCTGACGCTGAGTTTGCGGGTGCCGGTTTCGTCTCTGCCAAAACCGATGACAAAGCGCCCGTCGGCAGAAACTTCCAGGGGCTCTCCGTCCAGGGTGACGTTGCTGCCGGGTTGGACCAAACCGAACATAAGGCCCCCCTGAATGGCGGTACCGGTCAGTTCAACCACGGGTGTTGCAGCAAAAGTATTATTGCTGAAAAGGAAAAAAATGGACACCAACAGCAGATAGAGAAATAACCTGGCCGCGGTAGGGTGGACATTCATGTCCACCGGGCCCATCCCAACCCCACTGGAATTCACCAAATTTCCGGCACACCCCGGGTGACGCAAGTGCGCCGTGGGGATAGCGACATGGTGGACATGAATGTCCACCCTACGGGATGATGATGTGGTGGACATGAATGTCCACCCTACAGGATGATCTTGATGGCTTGCCCCGGCTGGATGATGGCCTTGCTGTTGAGGTCATTCCAGCGTAGCAGGTCGTTGACTTTGACCTTGTAGCGCCTTGATATACTCCACAGGGAGTCACCACGCCGCACGGTATGGGTAAACGTGCTGTTTTTGGCCGCAGCCGCAGTCGGCGCGGGGCTGTGGAACACAGTCAGGATCTGGCCGGTACGTAATTTGTGCGGGTTGGAAATATTGTTCCAGCTTTGCAATTCCCTGACCGATACTTTGTAACGCCTGGCAATGACGGACAGACTCTCGCCCGGGCGAACCTTGTGCGACACGCGTTCGGAAGCAATCAAGCCGGACTGCAATTGCTGCAATTCGCTGGCCGCAGCGACGTACAGTGGATCCACCAGTAGCTGTTCGTCGCGGGGCAGGCGAAGTTTTTGACCGATACGAAGCAGATCGCCAGTGAGGTTGTTGCTGCTGCGCAATACCGAAACGGGTACGTGGTGGCGGGCGGCCAGGCCGGACAGCGTATCGCCGCTCTGGACGATCACCTGATCCCATTTCATCAGGTTGGGCGGGGCCTCGGACTGCAGATGATGGGTGAGCCGCTGCGCTCCTTCCAACGGCAGGACGACCCGCCATGGGCCCTGCGGGGAGGTGGCCCAGCGGTTAAAACCCGGGTTGAGACTGAACAGCACGTCAATGCCGACCCCGCTAAACTGTGAAATCAGCACCAGATCACTTTGTGATGCCATCTCCACCGCGGCAATGACCGGCTGATTTGGCGCCACGGGCAATTTGAACCCGTAGCTGGCCGGGTCCTGAAATAAACAGCTCAGGCCCAGCAATTTGGGTACGTAACCCTTGGTTTCTTTGGGCAGGCGGATGTTCCAGAAGTCCGCCGGCTTGCCCTTCGCCAGGTTCCGCCTGACCTGCCGTGCAACGCGGTTTTCCCCGGAGTTATAGCCGGCCAGCGCCAGCAGCCAGTCGCCTTCAAACTTATCATCGAGGTACTCAAGGTAGTCCAGTGCCGCGTGGGTTGAAGACCACACGTCCCGTCGACCGTCATACCACCAGTCCCGTTGCAGGCCGTACTGCTTGCCGGTCGAAGCGATGAATTGCCAGGTCCCAAGCGCCATCCCGCTGGAATAGGCGAACGGGTCATAGGCGGACTCAACGATGGGCAGCAAGGCAAGTTCACCCGGCATGCCGCGCGCTTCGAGTTCTTCGGCGATGAAAAACACCCACGGTTGGGCACGCTTCATGACCCGTGCCATGTACGCCGGGCGGTCAGCATACCAATTGGCCCAGTTGCGTGCGGATTGGTGCTCATCGCACGCCGGCAGCGCAAAGCCATCGACCAGCCTGGCCCAGACGTTGTCATATTGCGGCGCCACTTCAACCGGCTCTGCGGTGGTCTGTTCAGCAGTTTGTTCGGTGGCAGGTTCGGTTGGGACTGCAACGGCAGGTTCCACCGGCGCGGGGACAAACAAATGTTCATCAATTGACTCACCGCTGCCTTTGGGCAGGTCCTGCTGGACGGTGGCGAGCACCTCCGGTTCCGGTTCCGGGCCGTGGCTGGCAGTGGTCGCACAACTGCTCAGAACCAGGCTCAGCAGGGCCAGGCTCAACGAGGCTGGGAGAAAGCGTGAAGTCATAAGTGTACCGTTCACCTGATTGCTTTGGCCCGTTATTATGCGGTTTGCTGGCAGAGGGTCAAGTAAAATACCAATTAAAATACCATTTAGAATCGGTCTTTCCACACCCGTATCGCCGCCAATGTTGAGCTCCCGGGCGTGGCTGCAGGGTCGATTTTCCGGGCCGCTTCAAGCACACTTTTCGCACGTGTGCGCATAAACGGATTGGCGGCCAGTTCGTCGCCCAGTGTCGTGGGCAAAGTAATTTCTCCGGCCGCCCGTAAGCGGTCAACTTCGGCGGCGCGCGCCTTGAGTGCGGCATTTTCAGGTTCGACGGCCAGTGCGAAGGCACAATTTGACTGGGTATATTCATGCGCGCAGTAAACCCTGGTTGCGGCTGGCAATTCCGCCAGTTTGTCCAGCGATTGTTGCATTTCGGCAGGGCTGCCTTCGAACAGGCGCCCACAGCCTATGCTGAACAGCGTATCGCCTGAGAACAGGGCGTTTTCACCATAAAATGCGATATGCGTACGGGTATGCGCAGGCACTTCCAGTACCTTGAACTCCGTGTTCAGGTCCGGCAGGCTGACCGATTCACCCTCCCTGCAGATGTGGTGGGTGTATGGAATCCGCTTGTCGTCAGGCCCATAAACTTGTGCCGCGTATTTTTCCAGCAGACCGCTGACGCCGCCGATATGATCCGGGTGGTGGTGGGTCAGCAGGATATAGCGCAGCTCCAGCCCCTGATCTTCAAGTCGTTCCAGCACCGGTTCCGCGGCGCCGGGGTCCACCACGGCACAGGTCGTGCCGCCTGCTGTCAGCAGCCAGATGTAGTTATCCCCGAACGCGGGAATGGCGGTAATGTTGAGGTTTTTTTCATGCATTGGAATTTCCTTCAAATGTTGGTTGAACAGCCGTGCTGATAAGCCGTATGCTTACGTTAGTGTACTGCATCGTAATTAATCGTATTTTCAGAGGCCACCTGTGGCAGCCTCCCTCTGGGCCAGGCGCAAGGCGGTCATCCGCCGTTAATTACGCTGCAGTACACGGGTTCCGGGCCAGGTCAATTCCGTTGCCATGACAGATATTTCAGACCGTCAGAGTTCCAGCCGCACAGCGCAACAGTTGCTGGCTGCGAAGCTGCTGCAACCATTGCTGGAGCGGTGCCGCCCGCAGCGGGTGCTGCTGTTAAAACATTGTGCTGCCCCGGATTTGCAATTGGCGCCCGTCAGCCCGGTGCAGATTATCCGGTTGAGTGCGGATGAGACGGCTGACAGGGCTGTGCTGCACGGCAGGCTTTGCGCATTGCCGCTTGCCAGCGCAGCGTTTGACCTGGTTGTCTTGCAGCACCTGATCAGCGATGGCAGTGAAGAAGTTTTGGCGGAGGCTCTACGGACCCTGGCACCGGCTGGGGATCTGGTGATCAGCGGGCTGAATTGGGCCGGTTTGCGTTATCGCGTGGGCAACCGTGCCAATCAGTTTCCAGGATTAAGACTCAGCAGGATTATTTATCATTTGAAATCGCGATCATTCAAAATCGAACACTGCCTCAGAATGGGCTTGGCTGGCCTGTCACGGCCCTCGCCAACAGACAGTTGGTATGGCCTGGCGCTGCCCTTTGCAGACTGGGTGGCGGTGCATGGCCACCACCAATCCAATGCAGGAAATACCAGCATTCTGCACTTCCAGCGGGCGCCGCGCGGCCGTGTGAGCCCGGCTGCGCTCGATGGTGTCAGCAGCCGCAAAGCTGCCTCATGAGCAAAGTTGTCATGTACACCGACGGGGCCTGCAGCGGAAACCCGGGCCCGGGCGGTTGGGGCGCGGTGTTGATGGCCGGCAGGCACCGCAAGGAATTATTCGGTGGTGAGCGTGAAACCACCAATAACCGCATGGAAATGATGGCGGTGATCCGGGGTGCTGAAGCATTGAAGCGGGGTTGTAGCGTGGATATACATACCGACTCTGAATATGTCATGAAGGGTATGACAAAATGGGTGGCTGGCTGGAAAAAGCGCGACTGGCGGACCGCTGCCAGGCAACCGGTCAAGAACGTGGACCTGTGGCAGCGCCTGGAGCAGGCTCTCGATCGTCACGAGGTAAACTGGTATTGGGTCAAAGGGCATTCAGGCGTGCCGGAGAACGAACGTGCCGACGAACTGGCGCGCCGAGGCATTCCGTAGGGTGGACATTCATGTCCACCATGCCCAGGACATTCCGTAGGGTGGACATTCATGTCCACCATGCCACTGTTCCCGCAACGAATTCGAATCACCCGGAGCGCACGGTAAATTCGATGATTTTCCGTGGGGTTGGGATTGGCCCGGTGGACATGAACGGTGGACACGAACGGTGGACATGAATGTCCACCCTACACAAACAAAGGTGACCTGAATGCGACAAGTTGTACTGGATACTGAAACCACCGGCCTGGAGCCGCAGCAGGGCCACCGTATCATCGAAATCGGTGCGCTGGAACTCATCGACCGGCAATTGACCGGCCGGCAGTTTCACGCCTATATCAATCCGGAACGGGACATCGACCACGGTGCGCTGGAAGTGCATGGCATTACCGCAGAATTCCTGCGCGACAAACCCCGGTTTGCCGATATCGCCGATGACCTGCTGGCCTTCGTCGATGGGGCTGAACTGGTCATTCACAATGCGCCGTTTGATATTGGCTTTATCGACAATGAGCTGACACTGAGCGGCCACCAGCACGCGTCCATCACTGCGGTGGCCAGCGTGCTGGATACGCTGGAGCTGGCCAGGGACCTGCATCCTGGTCAGCGCAACAGCCTCGATGCGCTGTGCAAGCGCTACGAGGTGGATAACAGCAGCCGCACCCTGCATGGTGCATTGCTGGATTCGGAAATTCTCGCTGATGTTTACCTGGCCATGAGCGGTGGCCAAACCGATCTTGGCCTGAGTCTGGAAAGTGCCGCCGCTATGGGTAAAGATGATGCAGGGGAACTGCCGGTTGCGCACGTGCCGCTGAGGGTGGTGAGGGCCAGTGAGGAAGAATTGCTGCTGCACGAAGCACGCCTGGAAGACATCGAGAAACAATCCGGCGGACAATGCCTGTACCGGGCGTAGGGTGGACATTCATGTCCACCCTACAGTTGGGTTACCAGCATTGGGTGGGCCCTGGTTTCCATCCATACGAGGGTATCGAAGTAGCGGCGTATATTGTCAACATACTGCTGTGCCTGGTAGCCGTGCGCATAGCCGTAGCGGGTCTGGCGATACCACTTTTCCTGGCTTAACAGGGGCAGGCGATCATTGACGTCCTGCCAGCGGTCGGGGTCGCCACCCTGTTTTTGCGTGAGTACCCGCGCATCCTCCAGATGGCCCCAACCCATATTGTAAGCGGCGAGCGCCATCCAGGTGCGGTCGGGTTCGGGTATCCGCTCCGGTATGCGTTTACGCATCCGCAAAAAATAGCGCGCACCACCTTCAATGCTTTGTTCCGGGTTGAGGCGGTCAATAACACCCAACTGCCTGGCAGTGCGTCGCGTGAGCATCATGATGCCACGCACGCCGGTGATCGATGCGGCATCCGCTTTCCAATGTGATTCCTGATAGCCCATGGCTGCCAGCAGGCGCCAATCCAGATCAAACACCGTTGCGACTTCCTGGAATACCGGCAGCAGGGGGGGCAGGCGGCCGCGTACCTGTTTCATGAACTGGAACATATTGACGCGGTCCAGGTTATTGCCGCTGTCAACGTAACGACTCTGAATGGCTGCCAGGGTGCCGTTTTCACGGATCAGCCTGAAAAAACTACGCGCTTTCTGGGCCAGCGAGTCGTCGTCGCCGGGTGGAAAGGCCCAGGCCTGAGGCTGCTCTTTGCCCAGCGCAAAGGCCATTTTAAGGCTTGGGTAAAACTGGCTGTTGATGTTGAATATGTTCGAGTCCACCAGCGTGGCATCCAGTTCGCCATCTGCGATGGCGAGCAACAAGCCTTCCATCCCCAGGGATTCCTCGGCAGTCCACTGCAGGTCCGGCAGTTTTTTTTGTGCCGCCTCCAGCTGTTCTTCATAACTTGAATCGGCGATGACGGCCAGCCTTGAGCCGAGCAGGTCCGCCAGTTTTCGCGGGCGCGGCTGACCGCGGCGGTAGACCACGATGGTTGTGGCCTTGGCATAGTCGGGGCCGAAGTTGAACAACTTTTCCCGCGCGGGCGTACGGGTCAGGTTGGCGGCAATGAAGTCACCCTGGTTTTTTTTTAGCAGCGTGCCCAGGTCGCCAAAAGCATCGGGTACAACGACCTCTATACCCACACCGAGGTAATCAGCAAAGGTCGCAGCCAGTTCGTATTCCGGGCCGGTTCCACCCTCGGGACCAATGAAATAGCTGCTGGCGCCATTGCGGGTCAACAGTGTCAGACTACCGCGTTGCTGAATCTTTTGCAGTTGGGTGAGCTGGTCGTGTCCGGAGTAAAGAAATGGCAGTAAAACAACTGCGGCCAGTGCCGCGGTTGTTCTTTGTTGCCATTGTTTGGTGGGAATTACTCGCAAAGGCGCCGCCCGGTTGCTGTTTGTACCCATTATATCAGTTTCGGATTAATTCGTGAGCAAGGTACAATACACAGCTTCAGAATATGCCTTAGGCGGTATGCATCCGTATGACTATCCGAACCCGGTTTGCCCCCAGTCCCACTGGCTTCTTGCACGTTGGCGGCGCACGCACTGCATTATTTTGCTGGCTGCAGGCGCGGGCTAACCAGGGTGTTTTTGTGCTGCGCATCGAAGATACCGACCTGCAGCGATCCACTCCCGAATCCGTGCAGGCTATCCTTGACGGTATGCAATGGCTGGGGCTGGATTATGACGAAGGTCCGATTTTCCAGAGCGAGCGCTTCGGGCGCTATGCCGAGGTGGTTCAGCAATTGCTCGCTGCGGACCAGGCCTACCACTGTTATTGCAGCAAAGAGCGACTGCAGGCCTTGCGCGAGCAGCAAATGAAAGACGGCATCAAGCCCCGCTATGATGGTAAATGCCGGGCGCTCGATAGCGCTCCCGAAGGGTTCGAACCGGTGGTGCGGTTTCGCAACCCGCAAACTGGCAAGGTGGTTTTTGATGACCTGGTGCGTGGCCGCATCAGCATATCCAATGATGAACTGGACGACCTGATCATCGCCCGCCCGGATGGTTCACCGACCTATAATTTCACCGTGGTGGTCGATGATCTGGATATGGGTATTACCCATATCATCCGGGGCGACGACCACATCAACAACACGCCACGGCAAATCAATATCTACCGTGCATTGGGCGGCGAACTACCGGTTTTTGCCCATGTACCCATGATCCTCGGCACCGACGGCGCCCGTTTGTCCAAGCGCCATGGCGCAGTCGGCGTGATGCAGTACCGTGACGACGGCTACCTGGCCCCCGCATTGTTGAACTACCTGGTGCGACTCGGCTGGTCACATGGCGACCAGGAAGTATTCAGTATGGATGAAATGGTTGCACTGTTCGATATCCGGGATGTAAACCGCAAAGCTTCCACATTCAATACCGGCAAACTGGACTGGCTGAACCAGCACTATATGAAAAACCTGCCGGCCCGGGAGGTGGCCGCCCAGTTGGCCTGGCATTTTTCCGACCAGGGGATCAGTACCGCGGGCGGCCCGGCGCTTGAGGCGGTGGTGGGTGTGCAGGCAGAACGGGTCAAAACCCTGAAGGAGATGGCAGCGCAAAGCCGGGTCTTTTTTGAGGGTTACGACAGCCCCGACCCGAATGCCGCCAGGAAGCATTTGCGCCCGGTGGCAGCCGGGCCGCTGCAGGCGCTGCTTAAAAACCTGCAGGCACTTGAAGACTGGTCGCCCGGCCCCCTGCACGCGGTGATCGATCGTGTCGCTGCAGAACTTGAAGTCGGCATGGGCAAAGTTGCACAGCCCCTGCGGGTCGCGTTGACCGGTACCGGGGTGTCGCCCTCAATCGACAAGACCCTGTGGCTGATGGGCAGGCAACGCAGCCTCGCGGGAATCGAAAAGGCACTAAAATTTATCGAGGCACGCATTGCTGCGCAGTAGATAAGCATGTCCAAAGTTGAGCGTTTATACCATCTGCACAATATCCTGAGCCAGCGGCGCACGCCGATTTCGCGTCAGGATCTGATGCAGCGGCTGGAGTGCTCGCAGGCCACCTTTTATCGCCTGGTGGCAGAGCTGCGTGACTATCTTGGCGCGCCACTGGAGCAGGATGAGGACAATCGGGGTTTTTATTACGACCGCAGCTACGAGCAGCCGTTTGAGCTGCCGGGTATCTGGATCAGCCCGGCGGAGTTGCAGGCGCTTTTGACCGCACGCCAGGTGCTGGGCAATGTTCAGCCCGGCTTGCTGGAGGGAGAGTTGCAGTCATTGCAGGGCCGCATATCCTCGCTGTTGCAGAAAAAGGGTGTCGATGCCGAACAGGGCCAGTCGCGCATCCATATCCAGGCGGTGGCAGGCCGCGCGGTACCTGAACACCTGTTTCAGGATGTCATGGGCGCGCTGCTCGGGCGCCAGCGCCTGCATATTCGCTATCATGGCCGCCGCAAAGATGACATCAGCGAGCGCGACGTTTCGCCGCAGCGCCTGACGCAGTACCGGAATTCATGGTACCTCGACGCCTGGTGCCACCGGGCGGACGGCCTGCGCAGCTTTTCACTGGAGCGTATCAGCGACCAGCGCCTGCTCGACGAAGCGGCCAGGGAGATATCAGACGCAGTGCTTGCCGGTCATTACGACAGTGCTTACGGTATTTTTTCAGGGCCTGGCGAACATACCGCAGTATTGAAGTTTAGCGCGGAAATGTCCCGCTGGATTGCGGAAGAGCAATGGCACCCCGACCAGCAGGGTTGCTATGGTGATGACGGTGCCTGGACGCTGCAATTGCCCTTTTCCAACGCCCGCGAACTGGTCATGGATATCCTCAGATACGGCCCGGAGGTTGAGGTGCTGTCACCCGGTTTCCTGCGCGACGCAGTCGCCGAATCCGCCCGCAAAGCCGCAGCAATCTACAACCAACGGTAGGGTGGACATGAATGTCCACCCTACGGTTTTTTTCAGCCTCACGCAGGCACCAATACGTTTCTCATGAATTGAGAACGGTTCGTGGTCTCCTGTCTGCCAGTGAACAGGAGGACGTAATATGCAGCAGGTTATTTTTCACCCGGCCAGGCACACGAAACTTCTTAGCCAGGCAACGTATATGTTGCCGCCGCAAGGCAGTGGCGCTGAGAATTCAGCCAGTAATGATTCAGTCTACCTGCAGGACAGGCCTGTTTTAGAGATGCTGCTGTCAGTGTTGGCCAACGCGGCGGGGGGGCTACTGTTGCTCACCGGCATGTTAATTTTGCCGTATCTGTTCGCCGGGCTTTTGCGTTAAAGCGGCCTCGTGCTGTCTGTGGTCAGGCTTGCCTCTCCTGCCTGGCCGCAGTTTTTTAAACGTGCTTGCCGCCGGTCCAGCCACCTTTAGCCAGTACGCTCTCGGCCATTTCGCGGGGCTCGTCTTCGAGATCGGTGGCCATCGAGTCATTCCAGCGGTTTAAAAAACCGTACAGGCATACGGCACCCAGGATCTGCACAATCTGGCCTTCATCCCAATGTTGCCGCAGGCGGGTGAAAATCTCTGCATCAACCGCGTTGGGCACCGCCCCTGCCGCCAGTGCAAAATCCAGCGCAGCACGTTCTGCCTCCGAATACAGCGGGCTGGACTGGTATTCCCAGATCGCATCGAGCTTTTCCTGCGGTACAGCATGAATTTTAGCCGCCACCAGTGAATGTGCTTCGCAATACTGGCAACCGGCGGCGCGGCTGGCAAAATGTGCGACCAGGCGCATCAGGCCGAGGTCGACGCCACCCTCGGGATCCATCAGGGCTTTGGTCAGTGCACCGAAGCCTTTGACCATTTTCGGTCGCCGCTGCATGGTCAGCAGGCTGTTGGGAACGAAACCGAGGATCTTTTCAAAAATGGCAAAATCTTCCTGCAGTTCAGGTGTGGTTTCAGTTGACAGAGGCTTCATGTGGGCCATGGTTTTTTCCCGGTTGGTGTTGGTTTCAGGCTGCTTCGCTGGCAGTTTGCGCAGATTTCTTCATCGGGCCATTGACGATGGCATCACGCGTCGCTGCTATAAGCAGGTCCACTTCTGCTGAAGTAATGTCAAAGGGCGGTGTGTAGCGCAGCGCGTTTTTGCCACCATGGATGACGTTGATGCCGTGTTGGCGAATATATTCCTCGGTTGAACCGGCCCCGTAGCTCTTGAAACGTTGCGGGTCAAGCTCGGCACTGAGCAACAGGCCGGTACCCTGTACCCGGGTGATGCTGCCATTGAGATCATCCTGCAGGCCGGTCAGTTTCTCGATCAGTTCACGGCCGCGGTCCTTGATATTCTGCCGCAGTTCGGGGCTGATGCCGTCCAGCACTGCGACTGCGATATCCAGTGCCCGGGGGTTGCTGGTCATGGTGTTGCCGTACACCCCGGCGCGGTACAGCTCCGCCGTCTTGCTAGTCAATGCCAGCACGGAGAGCGGGTACTGGCCGCCGTTAAGCGCCTTGGACCAGGTTTCCATATCCGGTGCTTCGAGGGTTTCGAAGCCGGGGTAATCGCACACCGACAGCACGCCATGGGTGCGCAGGCCGGCCTGGATTGAATCCACCAGCAGCAAGGCCCCGTGGGCTTTGGTCAGTTCCCTGGCGCGGGCATAGAACGCGGGTGTAATCGCCAGGCCCGGACTGCCTTCACCCATGACCGGTTCTATGAAAAACGACTCGATGAACAGTTGGTTGTTGTTGGCGTACGCGAACACCTGCTCCAGTTGTTCGATGTTGTTGGGCGCCACGGTCAGCAGGTTGTCCATGTCGCGGAAGCTGGCGAGGTATTTGCAGTAAACCGCGCGACTGGAGTCAGAATAGCGTGCCGGGCGGTCGGTGCGGCCATGGAAGGCGTTTTTCAGGCCAAGTATGCGAATGGATTCACCGGCGTGCTCGCCACCCGGGTCGGTTTTGATCCTGGCATTGATATCCGCTATCCGCGCAGCCAGTGTGACGGCTTCGGAACCGCTGTTGAGGCAGAAAAAACGGGTAAAAGGACAACTGCCGCGGGTATGGCCGACTTCCCTGCGCAAGGCGTCTGTCAGGCGCTTCTGGCTGAATGTCGGGGTCATGATATTGGCCATGACGTGCGGCCTGTTCATGGCGGCAAGAACCGGTTCTGGGGCGTGGCCGAAGCCCAGCATACCGTAACCGCCGCATTCGTATAAAACCGCACCGTGCGAGGTGACTATCCAGGGGCCCGAGCCCGCCAGTGCCACGTACGGGTTGACCGCCTCGGCAGGATAAAAGTTGAGGAAACCTGCCTGCAAGGCAACCGTCAACTCACGTTCGGGCAAGGCCATCAATTCCGGCATTTCCTGCTGCAAAGCCTGAAATTCAGTAAAAGCGGCGTCCACGGCAGCAGCCAGCCTGGCATCTGTTTGCGCAAATTGCAGCAGGGTTTCATCGGCCAGGCCGTGGGTGCGGGTCTCACCGCCATAGCTGCGCATTGCAGTCAGTTTTTCCAGCATAGTCATCGACGAGTTTCCTTACATTCGGGGCCACCAATTTGACCGCGCAAGAATATCACACCTTGAGTTGTTTGAGCGCCCATTCGACGTGTTCGCGTACCATTTCTGAGGTGTGTTGGCGGCGGCTTTGCAGTGCTGCGATGGCCTGCGGGGTCGCGGGACCGTTGCCCAGGGCCACGGCGATGTTGCGCAGCCAGCAAGCGTGGCCGATGCGGCGTATTGCGCTGCCCTCGGTGCGCCGCAGGAACGCCGCTTCACGCCATTGAAAAAGATCGATCAGCGCAGGTGTGTCCAGGCCCTGGCGCGGCGCAAAATCTGCTTCGCCGGTGCGTTGGGCAAAGCGGTTCCACGGGCATACCACCTGGCAGTCGTCACAGCCATAAATACGGTTTCCCAGCAAGGGGCGGAAGGCTTCGGGGATGCTGCCGCGCAGTTCAATTGTCAGGTATGAGATACAACGCCTGGCATCCACGCTGAACGGCGCCACGATGGCCCGGGTCGGGCAGATATCGATGCATTGGGTGCAGGCGCCGCAATGCGCCTTAGCGGGTTCATCCAGCGGCAGTGGCAGGTCGGTATAGATTTCACCGAGGAAGAACCAACTGCCCGCTTGTTGGTTAATCAGGTTGGAATGCTTGCCGATCCAGCCCAGGCCGGCTTTTTCAGCCAGCGCCTTTTCCAGCACCGGCGCTGAGTCCACCAGCACGCGATAGCCAAAAGGCCCGCTGTGCTGCTCGATTTTGTCGGCCAGTTTTTGCAGTCGCTTACGCATCAACTTATGGTAGTCACGCCCGAGCGCGTAGCGTGAAATCACGCCTTTGGCAGGTTCCAGGAGCAATGCTTCAACGCTGTCGGCGGTCTCCGGCAGGTAATCCATACGCACGGAAATTACCCGGATGGTGCCGGGATGGAGTTCTGCCGGCCGGCTGCGGCGCGTTCCATGGCGCTGCATATAATCCATCTCGCCGTGAAAGCCCCTGGCCAGCCAGTCCTGCAGCAGGTGTTCGTGGTGACCGAGCCCGGTATCGCATATACCCACTTGCTGGAAACCCAGCGCACGGCCCCAGCCGCGAAGTTGCCGCGCCAGTTCAGCCATATCCTTCCGCACCGCCCTGGCAGGCCGGTTTGCGGATTGGGTCTTGTTGGGGGGATTCATGTTGGGGGGATTCATGGGATCGTTCATCGCATATAATAGCGTTATGCCGGACTTTGACGACAAATTGTATACCGCCCAGCAGGTTCGCGAGCAGGATTATTCTGCGATTCATGAATTTGACATCGCAGGTTATACCTTGATGAAGCGTGCGGGCCAGGCCATCGTTAATGCCGGCCGTGAGCGTTTTCCGGCCGCCGGGCACTGGCTGGTCATGTGCGGGCCGGGCAATAACGGGGGGGACGGTTATGTGGCGGCGAAGCTGGCTGTCGAGGCGGGTGTTGAAGTCAGCGTGTGTTCACTGGTGGCTGCGGCGCGGCTCAAGGGGGATGCGGCGCTGGCGCTGGCTGACTGGCAGGCCGCTGGCGGCACGATCCTGCCGTGGCCGTTGCCTGATGGGGTAAAAATCGACCTTGCGCTGGATGCGCTGCTGGGTACCGGCATAGATCGCGAGGTCAGTGGCCAGTACCGGCAGGCTATCGAATTCCTGAACGGACTCGATTGCGCCACGCTCGCTGTCGATATTCCTTCCGGGCTGAATGCGGATAGCGGTTGCGTCATGGGCTGCGCCGTGCGAGCCCAAAGCACGGTGACCTTTGTCGGCAGAAAGCGTGGCATGTATACGGCAGATGGAGCGGATTATTGCGGCGATATTATTTTCGATGATCTGTCCATTCCGCCCGCTTGCGCCGCAGGCATTACAGCGCCCGGCACCCTGGCCGCGGCAGGTTTCCTGAACGGGCGGTTGCCTGCGCGCAAGCGCAATTCACACAAAGGCAGCTACGCCCAGGTATTGGCGGTCGGGGGTATCGCAGGTATGAGCGGGGCCATCCGCCTGTGCGGCGAGGCAGCGTTACGCAGCGGTGCAGGCCGGGTCACGCTGGCTACCGATCCGCTGCATGCCGCGCTGGTCAATGTCGGCCGGCCGGAACTGCTGGTCAGAGCCATTGACGGGCGCGGGGATTTGCTGCCGCTGCTGGGCGCTGAGCAAATCCTCGCGGTTGGCCCGGGACTGGGTTGTAGCGCGTGGTCCAGCTCGCTTTTTGAAGCCTGCCTGGCCGCTGACGGGCCACTGGTGCTGGATGCTGACGGCCTTAACCTGCTAGCGCAGCAAGGGACCAGTGTGGCCAGAAAAAACTGGATTCTGACGCCCCATCCAGCCGAAGCAGCACGCCTGCTGGCATGCAAAACAGCCGCTGTCCAGCGGGACCGTGTGAGCGCAGCGCAGGCCATCGCCAGCCGTTACGGCGCGTGTGTCGTGCTGAAAGGTTGCGGCACGGTGATTGCCTCCCCGGGTGGGGCATACGCCATCTGCCCACTGGGAAATCCAGGCATGGCGACAGCGGGTAGCGGCGATGTGCTGACGGGCATCATCGCAGCTTTGCTGGGGCAGGGCTTGAGTTGCCGGGAGGCTGCCATCGCCGGCGTGGTGGCACACGCCCAGGCAGGTGATTTCGCCGCGCAGGTGGTGGGGGAAACAGCCCTGCTGGCCGCCGACATCATCGAACAATTGCCGCGGGTATGGCTGGCGGTGCAAAAATGCCAGGCAGCGCGCGGGTGAGCAGTGAAGGCCAGGCGACGTTTGAGCACGAATCGCAACTGGAAATTTTTGCCGGTAAATTGGCGCTGCAAATAGGTACTCCGCTGGTCGTATGGCTCAAGGGCGACCTCGGTGCCGGCAAAACGACTTTTGCGCGGGCCTTGATTCATGCGTTGGGCTACCAGGGCCGGGTGAAAAGCCCGACTTACGGTTTGCTGGAGCAGTACCAGGCGGGCGCGCTGCAGGTTCTGCATCTGGATCTTTACCGCATCAATGACGCGGCTGAACTGGAATTCCTCGGGCTGGCCGACCTGTTGGATGAATACACCATCCTGTTGATCGAATGGCCGGATAACGGCGGTCGATGGCTGCCGGAACCAGACTTCATATTTACCTTCGCTTATGCTGGCCAGGGGCGCGATTTATACTGGATTGCGTGCACTGAAGCAGCCCGGGCATTGGAATTACAAAAATGTCACTAACCTAATTTCCTGCATTAGCTAGACGTTATATGCTACGGTTTTTTATGAGAAACTCTTGATTTTTCGTGAAAAGCAATTCATCATTAGCAAAGACGACACGGAGGTTTTAGAGACGTTGAGTAAAAACGTGGTCTTTGTATTCCTGTTATTGCTTGCCCCGTTGCAGGCTTTTGCTGCGGAGGTGAGTGGTTTCCGTGTCTGGGCAGACCCGGTTAAAACCCGCGCCGTTCTTGACCTCGACCGCAGCACCTCGTACAAGCTTTTTACCCTGCAAAACCCACACCGCGTGGTGGTAGACCTGCAGGGTTCTTCCCTTGATGTCCCGCTGGAACTGGATAAGGCGCATGCCGGCGTCATCACCGGCGTACGCTACGGACAGCCCGATAAAAACACCCTGCGGGTAGTTTTTGACCTGAATGAAGACGTCGGGCTGAAGAGTTTCCTGCTCGATCCGACCGCGCAATACAGCCACCGGCTGGTCATTGATCTGTTCAAAAAATCGGGCCGGCAAAGAGCATCCATGATCAAACAGGTGACCGACATCAGCACGCCCAACCGCGATGTGGTGATTGCGATCGACGCCGGTCATGGCGGGGAAGACCCGGGTGCCATCGGCAAACGCAGGACCCGTGAAAAGGATGTTGTGCTACGCATCGCGCGCGAACTCAAAAAAGCCATCGACAGTGAAACGGGTATGCAAGCGGTGCTGACCCGGGATGGCGATTACTATATTCCCTTACGCGGCCGTTACGAAAAGGCCCGCAAGGCCCGTGCGGACCTGTTTGTATCCATCCATGCGGACGCCTTCAGAAAACGCAGTGTGCGGGGCAGTTCGGTATTCGTGTTATCGGCCCGGGGTGCCAGCAGTGAATTTGCAAGGTTGCTGGCTGATTCTGAAAATGCGTCCGACCTGGTCGGCGGCGTAACGCTCAATGACAAGGGTGATATGCTGGCATCCGTGTTGCTGGATCTGTCGCAAAGTGCCACACGCGAAGCCAGTAACAAGGTCGCGGCAGACATTCTGGGCTCATTAAAACGCGCCGGCAAAACCCATAAAAGTTATGTCGGCCGGGCAAATTTCATGGTGCTGAAGTCACCCGATGTACCGTCCGTGCTGGTGGAGACTGCCTTTATCAGCAACCCCGGTGAAGAAAAACGCCTGACAGAAAAAGAATTCCAGCAGCGCATGGCCAGGGCGATTACCCGTGGCGTGCGCGACTATTTCTATACCAGCCCGCCACCCGGAACCTGGATCGCGGCCAACCGCCAGGGCGCCCGCCATATCGTCGCGCGCGGTGACACCCTGGGTGGCATTGCAAGCCGCTACAGCATCAGCCTGAGCCGCCTGCGAACTGCCAACAAACTAAACGGCGACATCATCTATGTCGGCCGCGAACTGATTATCCCCACCAGCTAACGGTGGGGTCACCCATTTCTCCATTTCTCAAAGGGTGCCCATGCCGATTCTCCAGCTACCAGAACTGCTGATAAACCAGATTGCCGCAGGCGAAGTGGTCGAACGCCCCTCCTCCGTGGTCAAGGAACTGGTTGAAAATAGCCTCGATGCAGGCGCTCGTTCCATCCAGGTAGCGCTTGAACAAGGCGGCAAGCGACTGGTGCGTGTGAGTGATGACGGCCAGGGTATTGCGGCCGATGAGTTACCGCTGGCGCTAACCCGTCATGCGACCAGCAAGATCAGTTCGCTGGCGGAACTGGAGGCGGTTGCAACCCTGGGTTTCAGGGGCGAGGCGCTGCCCAGCATGGCCTCGGTCGCAAGGATGGTAGTGACTTCCCGCTGCAGTGGTGCCGGCCACGCCTGGCGGATCAAGGCGGCCAACGGCAGGATCGAGGCGGCGGCTCCCGCAGCGGGCGCCAACGGTACGGTGGTCGAGTTGCATGACCTGTTTTACAACGTGCCGGCGCGGCGCAAATTCATGCGTACCGAGCGGACGGAGTTTTCCCACGTCGATGCTCTGCTGAAGCGTTTTGCGCTGGCACACCCTGAGGTCGGATTTCAGTTGCAGCACAACAATCGCGTGGTGCGTCGTTTGCCACCGGTCCGCTCGGGCGATGAAATGAACGGGCGGCTCGGGGCCGTGCTGGGGCGCGAGTTTGTCGATCATGCACTGGATATCAATGAGCAGCGCGGCCCGCTCGGCCTCAGTGGCTGGCTGGCAGAGCCGCGTTACAACCGCCCGCAGGCCGACCGGCAATTCTTTTTTGTCAACGCCCGGGTGGTCAGGGACCGCCTGGTGGCCCACGCCGTCAGGCAGGCTTTCCGCGATGTCCTGTATCACGGGCGTCACCCCGCATTCGTACTGTTCCTGGAAATACCGTTCGATGGTGTCGATGTCAATGTCCATCCGCAAAAGCAGGAAGTGCGGTTCCGCGACTCGCGGGCCGTGCATGATTTCATCTACGCAACGCTGCATCGTTGCCTGGCGGGTGCCGGCGTGGGCGGTGGCGCCCTGCGTCCCGGCGCGGATATTCACGACCCGGCGCTGGCGGCAGCGCCGGTCGGCGTGGCTGACCAGGTGCAGGCGTACGCACAGTTGGTGTCTGCGCCATTGGCAGGTATCGGCGGTGGACCCGGCGCAGCCAGGCCGGCACAGGAGGGTCTCCCGGGCGGGGCCTGGCCCGCTGAAGCAGGGCCTGGTGAAAACCAGTCGGGCGAAATTCCGCCGCTGGGTTTTGCGCTGGCGCAACTGCACGGCGTCTACATACTGGCGCAGAACCGGCAGGGGCTGGTGCTCGTCGATATGCACGCGGCCCACGAGCGCATTACCTACGAGCGCCTCAAAACGGGTCTGCAGGAAAGCGGTATTCGCAGCCAGAACCTGCTGGTACCGGTGAGCGTCCATGTCAGCGAGCAGGAAGCGGATATGGTGGAGGAGCATGCCGCCAGTCTCGCATCGCTGGGGATGGTGTGCGACCGCTCCGGACCGCAAACCCTGCTGGTGAGGAAAGTGCCGACTTTGTTGCAACAGTCCGACCTGGGCCGCCTGCTGCAGGACGTGCTGTCCGAACTGGTTACGGATGGCAAGAGTCTGAAAATTGAAGCTGAAATGGATGAAATCCTGTCGACCATGGCCTGCCACGGTTCCGTGCGCGCCAACCGCGTTCTCAATATTGCTGAAATGAACGCCCTGCTGCGTGATATGGAGCGGACCGAGCGGGCAGCGCAGTGCAACCATGGCCGCCCGACCTGGGTACAACTGGATATGCAGAGCCTCGATCGCCTGTTTCTGCGAGGCCGCTAATGCCGCTATTGCCTCCCTGCGTCTTTCTGATGGGGCCGACCGCTGCGGGTAAAACCAGTCTCGCGCTGGATTTGTGTGCGCGTTTCCCCCTGGATATCATCAGTGTCGATTCCGCGCTGGTTTACCGTGGCATGGATATTGGCACGGCCAAACCCGCTGCCGACACGTTGCGACAAGCACCCCATAGGCTCATCGATATCCGTGATCCGTCGGCCAGCTATTCGGCGGCAGATTTCTGCAGCGATGCGCAGGCAGCCATGGAATCCATCCGCGCTGCCGGCCGGGTACCGTTGCTGGTGGGCGGCACGATGCTCTATTTCCGTGCACTTGAACATGGCCTGGCAGAGTTGCCGGCGGCGGATGCCGCTGTCCGGCAGGAACTGGAGCAACAGGCTGCAGAAATTGGCTGGCCGGCCATGCACGCAATTCTGCAGCAGCAGGACCCGCAGGCAGCAGCCCGTATCCACCGCAATGATCCGCAGCGTATCCAGCGCGCACTGGAGGTTTTCAGTGTCACTGGCCGGCCCCTGAGCGAGTTGCATGCGCAAGCTTCCCGTGACGGTTTGGCGTACCGCATCCACAAAATTATCCTGGCACCCGCCGAGCGCAGCGTGCTGCACCAGCGCATTGCCCAACGTTTTGAATTAATGATGGAAAATGGTTTTCTGGATGAGGTCAAAGGGCTGCATGCCCGGCCGGATCTGCACGCGGATCTGCCGTCCATGCGTGCTGTGGGATACCGCCAGGCATGGCAGTACCTGGACGGCGACTGCAGCCTGGCGGCGATGCGTGATCGAATCCTCGCCGCAACCCGGCAACTCGCCAGGCGCCAGTTGACCTGGTTGCGGCGGGAGACGGCGGCAGTATGGTATGATTTACAGGCAGATGGGGCGCGGAACAAAGTGATCGCGTTACTGGGGGAGTTCCTTGAAGCCTGATCCTTTCGCACCCATATAATCTGTTCCGGAACCAGTCGGATATAAATTAGAAGAATCCAGGAGGAACAACTATGTCAAAGGGTCAGTCATTACAAGAACCATTCCTGAATGCATTGCGCCGCGAGCGGGTGCCTGTTGCGATCTATCTTGTCAACGGCATAAAGTTACAGGGCCAGATTGAATCATTCGACCAGTTCGTTGTTTTGCTTAAGAATTCTGTCAGTCAGATGATTTACAAACATGCGATCTCTACCGTTGTACCAGCACGCAATGTCAGTGTTTACGACGATGAGGAACAAGAAGAATGAGATGATGGGTTGCGGATTTGTTTGATCGGGCCGGACGGGGTAACCGCGCAGTTATATTGCATCCGGTGTTTGCCGGCACGGGCCCGGAAGTACTGGATGAGTTTCAGGAACTATGCCGTTCTGCCGGTGTAGAAGTCATGGCGGTGCTAAGCGCGCCGCGCGACCGGCCGGACGCGCGTTTTTTTGTCGGTAAAGGAAAAATCGAAGCACTTGCAGAGCAGGTGTCTGCGATGGCTGCCGACCTGGTGCTGGTCAGTTGTCCGCTGTCAGCGATCCAGGAACGCAACATCGAAAAACGCTGCGCCTGCCGGGTGCTCGACCGCACCACGCTGATACTGGATATTTTCGCGCTGCGCGCCCGCTCCCACGAGGGCAAGCTACAGGTTGAATTAGCCCAATTGCGGCACATTTCCACACGCCTGGTACGCGGTTGGACCCATCTTGAGCGCCAAAAGGGCGGCATCGGCTTGCGGGGTCCGGGTGAGACCCAACTGGAAACCGACCGCCGCCTGATCGGGCAACGCATCCAATACCTCAAAGCCCGTCTCGACAAAGTCCGGCGGCAAAGGGCGCAAAGCCGCCGCAGGCGTGAACGGGCGCACGTGTTCACGGTAGCCCTGGTGGGTTATACCAACGCCGGCAAATCAACCCTTTTCAATGCCCTGACCGGTTCTGAGGTAGACACCCGCGATATGCAGTTTGCGACCCTCGACCCAACCGTGCGGCAATTGCCTGATATTCCGACGGGCAATGTTTTGCTGGCTGACACGGTGGGTTTTGTCAGTGACCTGCCACATGAACTGGTCGCCGCCTTCCATGCCACGTTGCAGGAAACCCGCGAAGCAGATTTGCTGTTGCATGTGATTGATGCCGCTGACCCCTTTCATCAGCAGCGGGAGCTTGATGTTGAAGCGGTGCTGGAGAGCGTTGAAGCGGGTGCGATACCGGTCATCCGGGTATTCAACAAAATTGACCTTATCGACCGTCAGGTGTCTGCCCATGTCGACGCGGACGGGGAACTGGAGCGGATCGATGTTTCCGCCTTACAGGGCAGCGGGCTGACCGAACTGAAAGAAGCCATCGCGCTGCGCCTCAAAGGCAGGCGGATTTGCACCTGGATCAGTCTCGGCGCCCGCTTCGCAAAACTGCGCTCCCAGTTGTTTGACCTCGGTGCGGTTTCAGAAGAGAAAATATCTGCTGACGGGCAGTGGCTGATACACCTTGACCTGGCGCAGAGAGATGCGGAACAGCTTGGGCGCATGCCCGGTGCTGAGGGGTTGCTGGTGCGCGAGTCGATACTGCTTGCCGACCGGCAATGGGAGACTTAAAATGCGGCATATAAAAAACCTGCTATCATAATTTACAACCCGCCTCGCGGAAGCTGATTTATGCTGAGTCCAAGGCGTCACAGCACGCCTTATAAATGGAGAATTAAATGCCCTGGCAAGAACCTGGTAAAGGCGATAAAGATCCCTGGAAGTCCGGCAACCAACAACCGCCCGATCTTGAGGAGATATTCCGCACTGTAAGCGCCCGCCTGCAGTCCATATTCGGCGGCGGTGGCAGCAAAGGTAACGGCGCGGGAAAACGCGGCGGCGGCCGTGGTGGTGCTATTTCGCTGCTGCTGTTGCTGCTGGTATTCTGGGCGGCCTGGGATGCAATCCATATCATCGACCAGGCAGAGCAGGGCGTGGTACTGCGCTTCGGTAAATACTCCCGCACCCTGAGTCCCGGCATTAACATGACTTTGCCCAGACCCATCGAAACGGTCATTAAGGTCAATGTCAGTAATGTCAGGGTCGATGAAGACCGGGGTCACATGCTGACCCAGGATGAAAACCTGGTGGAGTTTATCTACAAGGTTCAATACCGCATCAATAATGCACAGGATTTCCTGTTCAGGGTGCGTGACCCGGAACTCACTTTGCGCCAGGCGGCGGAAAGTGCACTCAGGGAGTCGGTCGGCACCAACAGCCTGGATTCCATTTTGGAGGGTAACGCCAGGACCAAGGTGCGTATAGAAACACAACGCGTCCTGCAGGAGACGCTGGATCTGTATCAGGCCGGTCTGCAGGTGACGGAATTCAACCTGGTGGATGTTAACGTGCCCAAGCAGGTCAGGGAGGCCTATTCGGACGTGATCCGTGCGCGCGAAGATCGTGAGCGGTACAAAGAGGAAGCCCGTGTGCATGCCAATAGCGTCATTCCGGAGGCCAGGGGTAAAGCCGCGCGTATTCAGCAGGAAGCGGCAGGTTACAAAGCGTCAACCATTGCGCTGGCTACCGGTGAAGCTGACCGCTTCAAGCTGGTACTGGATCAGTACCGGCTGGCACCGAAAGTGACCCGCAAACGCCTGTACCTCGAAACCATGGAAAGCGTGCTGGCCAATAACAAAAAGGTCTTTCTCGACGTAGATTCAAGCGGCAACATACTGTATCTGCCGCTGGGTGAGGCCGTGGGTAGTGGCTCGTCAACCATACTGCCGCCGGTCAAGACCGCGAACAGCAGCCGGAATAGTGGCCAGCAAAGCAGCAACGACCCCCGCAGCAAAGCCCGGGAGGGAAGACGATGAACAGACCTGTATTGATTATCCTGTTGGTAATACTCGGCGGTTTGGGCCTGGCCAGTGTTTTTACGGTCAACGAAACCGAATATGCGATCCGCTTCCAGCTTGGCCGTATTGTCAAAGTAGACTATGCCCCGGGCCTGCACCTTAAATGGCCGTTTGTGAACAACATTCGCAAGTTTGACAAACGTATCCTGACCCTGGACACATCGCCTGAGCTGATGCTGACTTCCGAGCAGAAATACGTCAACGTCGATTCTTTCGTGAAGTGGCACATTCGGGATGTGGCACGCTTTTATACTTCGACGCAAGGTAACGAAACCATTGCACTGAACCGCCTCAATGGCATCGTCAGTGACCGTATTCGCAACCAGATTGCCAGCCGGACCCTGGCTGAAGTGGTGTCAGAACAGCGTGTATCAACCATGAAGGCTGTCGCTGACGCGGCCAATAGTGCCGCCGAAGAATTCGGTATCGAAGTCGTGGATGTACGCATCAAGAGCATCGAATTACCGGATGATGTGCGCGATTCCGTGTTCCGGCGCATGTCCGCCGATCGCAAGAAAGCCGCTGAACTTTACCGTTTTGAGGGCAAGGAAGAGGCGGAAAGAATACGGTCTGATGCCGACCGGCAGGTGCAGGTCATTCTCGCCGAAGCCCAACGCGACGGTCAGCGTATGCGTGGTGAAGGTGACGCCGTTGCCACCGATACTTACGCAAAAAGCTATGGTCAGGACGAGGAGTTTTATTCGTTTTACCGCAGTTTGCAGGCGTATCGCGCGGTATTTAGTGGTAACCGGGACACGCTGGTCATTGATCCGAGCTCCGAATTCTTCGATTACTTCGGGCAGGACACCGATAGCAAGTAGCAGACGAATTACCCCCCGGTGACGGCGCAGGCGTGTTGATGGCACAGGACCTGTTAACAGCGTTTGCGCTGGTGCTGATCATTGAAGGCCTGCTGCCGGGCATTGCCCCTGCTGCGTGGATGAAGGTCATGCGTGATGCGGCGAAACTGGGTACCCATGGCGTGCGCATCGCAGGCGTAGTGAGTATGTTATCGGGCGCGCTGTTGTTATATATTCTGACATGACTCCAAATCTATAGCGGATTACCGTTTGTATGGCCAAAAGTATTGTAGTGCTGGGCACCCAGTGGGGTGACGAGGGCAAAGGGAAAATTGTCGATCTGCTGAGCAAGGACGTGGATGCCGTGGTGCGGTTCCAGGGTGGGCACAACGCGGGCCACACACTGGTCATTGACGGCCACAAGACCGTTTTGCACCTGATCCCCTCCGGCATACTCAATCAAGGTGCACAATGCATGATCGGCAACGGTGTGGTGGTATCGCTTGAAGCGCTGAAAGACGAGACCGAAGCGCTGGAGTCCCGGGGCGTCGATGTGCGCTCGCGCTTGAAAATCTCACCCGCCTGTGCGGTGATCATGCCCTACCATGAACAACTCGACGCGGCCCGCGAACGGGCGCTGGGCAAGCAGGCGATTGGCACCACTGGCCGGGGAATCGGCCCGGCCTACGAGGACAAGGTAGCCCGCCGTGGCATCCGGATTTCGGACCTGTACAACCGCCCGCTGTTATCTGCGAAGCTGGAACGGGTGCTGGATTTCCACAATTTCGTGCTGGAAAAGTATTTCGCTGTGCGACGCCTGTCATTTGACCGGCTGCTGGACGATGCATTGCAATTGGGTTCCTGTTTTGTTGACATGGTCGCAGATGTCAGCGGTGAACTGCACCGTCTGCGGGCCCGGGGAAAGCGAATTCTGTTTGAAGGTGCGCAGGGCAGCCTGTTGGATATCGATCATGGGACCTACCCCTTTGTGACCTCGTCCAATACCACCGCAGGTGCCGTTTGCACCGGCGCGGGTGTTGGTCCCGAGGCCATTGATTACGTGCTGGGTATTACCAAAGCCTATACAACCCGGGTCGGAGCCGGGCCGTTTCCAACCGAGCTGTTTGATGATGTGGGTGCCGGCATTGCCAATCGCGGCAATGAATTCGGGGCCACCACCGGGCGGCCGCGGCGTTGCGGCTGGCTGGATGCAGTTACTTTAAAAAGAGCAGCAGATATCAATGGTGTCAGCGGCTTTTGTGTGACCAAGCTGGATGTGCTTGATGGCGTTGATACGATCAAGGTGGGTACCGCCTACCGCCTCGATGGCGAGTTGCTGCACGTGCCGCCGCTAAATCCTGAAGCCTGGGATGACCTGGAGGTGGAGTACGAAGCCTTTCCCGGCTGGCAGCAGAGCACCCGTGGCATTACCTCCTTCAGCGATCTACCGGTCAACGCAAGGGCTTATATCAAGGCCATTGAGTCTTTATGTGGCGCACCTGTGCATATCATATCAACGGGTCCGGACCGCAAAGAAAACATTATTCTGCACCACCCACTAGGCTGAACAGTCCTGGAGCAGACTTTATGAGCGCAGTTATCTACCCAGGATGGCCCTGTGCGAGTCATTGCTGAGTCAATAAAAACTGCCGACACCAGTCCTTCAGGGCTTACCTGCAGGGCTCAATTGAGCCGCTCGAGCAGCGTCTGAGCCGCCAGTCCGATCGCCACTGTCAAGACGAAGGTGATGCCTATCACCCATTGCACCGCTGGCATCGGCGCAGGTTCCGGTGCTGCAGTGTCGCCGGGCTGCTGATACATCGGTATGACGACGCGCAGGTACACCGCCAGCGACAGCACGCTGTTGAGGATGGCGATGACAGCCAGCCAGATGAAGCCGGCATCCATCGCTGCACCGAACAGCAGAAACTTGCCGACGAAGCCAGCCAGCGGCGGGATGCCCGCCAGTGACAGAAGAAACACCACCATCGCTATACCCATGGCGACATGTTTGCGTCCACTGCCGGAGAATGTTGCGAGTGTGCGACCGGTACGCATGACCACGGCAAAGGCGCCCAGGTTCATAACGGCATAGGCAGCGGCAAAAATAATGATGGATTCGAATGCCAGCGGGCTGGCGCCCAGCGCGACGATGCCGAGCAGAAAATAACCCGCCTGTGCGATTGACGAGTACGCGAGCAGGCGCACCACATTGTCTTGCACCAGCGCGGCCAGGTAGCCGTAGGTCATGGTTGCCACCGACACCCCGGCGATGATCAGCGGCCAGCCGGTCGCTACCGGTAAATCGCGCAGTACCTGCGCCAGCGCCAGGATGGCGCCGATCTTGGGTACCACCGACAGGTGGGCGGCGATGGACACGGGGGCCCCCTCGTAGGCGTCCGGTGCCCAGAAATGAAACGGCACCAGCGCCGCCTTGTAGCCCAGCCCGACAATAACGGCGAGCAGGCCGATGGCGGCGACCACCGGTTTGGTCTCAAGCCGGGGCAGTTCGCTGAGCAGCGTCGAACCGGTACCGCCAAACCAGTAACTGAGACCAAAGATCATGATGGCACCAGTGACCGAGGCAAACACAAAAAATTTCATGGCGGCTTCGGTGGCGCTGTCGTCGCGTGGGTAGGCCACCAGTGCAAAGGAAGCCAGCCCGGCCATTAATATGCCGAGCACCAGCAGCATGGTGTCGCCGGCACTGGCCAGTATCAGCGCGCCGAGGGTGACCAGGCAGATCAACACATAGACCGAACCCTCCCGGTCGCTGCCACCGAGTTCTGCCCGTGCCAGCAGCACCGACAGGGCGGTCGCGGGCAACAGGATCAGCTTGGCCCAGACACCGAGGGTATCAATACGGTAGGTACCACTAAAGGCACTGGTGTCTGCGCCCAGCAGCGGCAGCGTCAGGCCGGTCGCGAGCAACAGGCCGGCCAGTGTGACGACCAGGGCGGCGCGGGGTCGGTGCAGCATCTCGGCTACCAGCGCCAGCACGATGGTCAGAAAGACAGTGATCTCCGGGATCAGGAAGGCGAGATCGCGTTCCATCACAAGGACAGTGCTGCAGTGGTCTTATGGATGATATCCAGCACCCAGGCCGGGGCGACGCCCAGGGCGACAATCAGTACCAGCAACGGCCCCAGCGCGAGCAGTTCGCGGGTGTTCAAATCATGCATGCCGGCCCATCGTTCACCGGGTTCACCGAGAAAGACCTGGCCAATCGCTTTCAGGTACAGGCCGGCCGTGACGACGATGCCGAGGATAACGACAACGGCGACGGGCTCGACCCGCAGTGTCGCCAGGAAAATCTGGAACTCGGCCGGAAAGTGTGCCAGACCCGGCAACCCCAGCGAGGCGAAGGCAGCCAGTGCAAATGACCAGCCAAGTACCGGCACGACTTTGAGCAGACCGCCGAACTGGTCCATCTCACGCGTGTGAGCGCGGTCCTGCAGCATACCAACGAGCAGGAACAGGGCACCGGTGACCAGCCCATGGCTGACCATTTGCAGCACCGAGCCGTCCAGCGCGGTGGCGCGCACCGCCGGATCGAGCGCCAGTGCGGCAATCGCGACGCCGACGATGACATAGCCCATGTGATTGACCGAGGTATAGGCGATCAGGCGCTTCAAATCACTCTGCGCCAGCGCTGCGAAGGCCCCATAGAGGGCGGCGATGACACCGAAGGTCAGGATCACGATGCCGGCCTCACGAAATGCATCGGGCGTCATCTGCAAGGCGAAACGCACCACGCCGTAGGTGCCGAACTTCAGCATCACCCCGGCGAGGATGACACT
>QIKV01000034.1 GCA_003233115.1 Oceanospirillales bacterium | reverse complement strand
CCCGTGACAATGGATTACGGTTGTATTTCATCTTCAAAATTCTCCCAATTGGTTTGGAATGTAGTTTCGATCGAAGTTATCCCTGATCGGGCGCATCAAGCATGCACAGCACCGCGCCAGAGTTTGTACCCCAACTTGGCGTGCATAATATCACTGCTTGGGCTGAATGGAAAGCGTTTGTTAACGATGTGTTAAATATGTATGAATCCCATATATCACGCGCCCTGCAAGCCCTTTTACCGGTACCATCTGTGAAACAGCCCGCTAATATCATACCAGCGGGCAATTAAACTACGATAATTACTGTAGATGCCGGAAACCGGCCAGCACATTGCGATATGCGAACCAGTGTAGTGTCAACCCTGTAACGTAGGGTCAGCGAGTACACAAGCTGTTAGCTGCAAGGCAGTGCTTCGAAGGCATAGTGGTTCTACGCCAAGAAGCGTTAACGCCGCAGATGACGGCTTGTGTGCTCGCCCTGCGGGTGCTCACCAGAATGTCCATCACGGCGTTACACTCGCTTGGCATAGAACCACTATTCCGGCGCGAATGTGCCTTGTGCTGAACATTCTGGTGAGCACTGATCCTACGTTACAGGGTTGACACTATACTAATCACTCAGCAGCTTGATGTTTCCGCTGAAACTCTCAACCCGAATTTCCGCCCTGCCATCGCCGACTGATTGCTTTAAATGGCTGCCAGGACCGTGTTTGGCACGTGTGACGGAACCGAAATCTGTGCGGATCCGGCCACTGAAACTTTGTGCCTTAAAAAGGCCGGACTGTGAAGCCGGCAGCGTGACGGTTACATCACCGCTCATGCTTTCAGCAGTGAGTCTGCCACTGCCGGATAACGCCGTTGAAATCCGTATATCACCTGAGACCGTTTCTAATTTGCCGTTGTCAATTATGCCGCCCTGCAATGCCATATCACCAGAGACAGTAGTGGCCTCAACATCACCCGATATGCCGGACAATTCAATATCACCGGAAACCGATTCCGCAGAAATACGTGTACTTTGACCGCTGAAGTCAACGTCACCGCTAACCGATTCAAGTGATACCCACAGGCTCTTGGCCCGGACATCGACATCGCCACTGACAGAAGTGCCCGTTAACTTCTCATTGTCCAGACCTGAGATTTCAATATCTGCGCTTACTGCAGACGCATCAATGTTGGCCCCCGCAGGCACCTTCAGTTTTAACACCGTCTCATCGATATCCCGCTTGTTGCGGTTAATCACCGTAATCTGCAGGGCCGAGCTGGTCTCATCTATCTCCAACTCGTCCACATTATCGCCCAGTCGGCCAGTCAGGCGCACTTCATTCCGATTCCATCCCTGTATCTCAATATCACCAACGGCGTTCTCAACAGATACCCTGACATCCGCGTCCACCGTCCAGTTTCGATCTATCGATTCTCCAGCCCACCCCGCCAGCGGTGTGAGCGCACACAGGGCTATAAAAAATTTCAGCTTTGCTGCAATCATGTCCTTCTCCAGTCATTTTGCTCAAGCAATACCATCTGTTTAACAAACTGTAATTGCTGCGCTCTGAGATCCAGCAATTTTTCATTCAGAAAGCTATTCGTCGGGTGTTCCCGTAAGGCTGTCAACAAAGAGGATTCGGCTTTCTGCAAATCATTCCAGCTACCACGTACGGATTCCGAATCATCGCCTGCCAGGCGGGTACCTGAATAATCCAGCGGCACCAACTCGCGAAATGCGGCCTGATATTCACGCTCCGTAGTCTCAATAGTTCCGGCCAGCGAATACTCCAGCATCGACATTTGCCCCGCAGGGGGTGTGGTAATACCACGCCCGATGAACAGGCCTGTTGTCAATGCCAACAGGATTGCTGCCGCGATTGCGGCCATTCTCCAATCAGGCTTTGCGACGGGTGGTGCAAGCTGCACCTGCCGCGCTTCAAGCCGGATACCTATCCCTGGCCACAAATCACGCTGCGGCCTGATTCGCCGGGGCAATGCACCGATAGCGCTATTTAATTCCGCATCATTCATCTCGCAATTACTCTTCCTGCTGTTGGGCAATCCATCGATTACTCATCTTTCCGGTTAATCTCCCAACGGGTTAATCTCCCAATGCCTCCCGAACCAGTTTCCGGGCCCGGTGCAGTTGTGCTTTTGAAGACCCCACTGCCATGCCGGTTATTGCTGCTATTTCTGCGTGTCGGTATCCTTCAATGTCATATAGCACCAGTACCGTTCTGGCCCGCTCTGGCAAGGCAGCAATGGCGGCTTCGAGATCCCTGCGCAACCCCTCTGACACATCGCGTTCGCCGACCATCTTTCGTACAACGCTGGTGCCCAACTCCTGCTCACGCTGCAGCCGTCTTGCCCGATTACGCTTGTCACTCAAAATCACGTTAACGGTCAGGCGGTGCAACCATGTGCCGAACTTGCTATCACCCCGAAACAGGTGCAGCTTGCTCCAGGCCCGTACGAACGCATCCTGTAGCATGTCTTCCGCCAACGCTTTGTCACCTCCGCACATACGCCAGCAAAGCGCGTATATGCGGTCGCAATGACTACGGTAAAGCTGTTCAAATGCATGCCGGTCTCCGCCCTGGGCCAGCGCTACCCACTGCATCTCCGTAACGGGCAATTCTGACGCGTCATGCTGCCACGATATCACCGCTTGCATTCCTCCCATGAACATTTAGATGAGATCTGCTAAAAAGGGTTTAAAGACAATAGTTATTCCACCGGGCTGCCAGCCATTGCAGTTTAAATTGAACACGCCCCCCACTTTAAATCATGTACCCTGCTTTTCGTAATAAAGTCAGAATCGCTAAACCGAAACGGATTTCTGCTGTCAGTGTTAATACACTTATTAGCAATTAGGTATAAAAGCCTGCAGGAGTCAGACTATGAAAGCACGAAATGTTGCATTGATCTTATCCAGCCTTTTGGTGGCTAGCCTGGCGGTATCGCCGGTTTGGGCAAAAAAGAATCTGCCGTCCATCAACGATGAAGGCATGGAACTGATCAAAGATACAAAAACAGCCACTATCTATGCTGATCCAGGTGCCGACCTCGGTATTTACAAACGTATTTGGCTCCAGGATGTCAGTGTAGCATTCAAAAAGGACTGGCAACGGAACCAGAACCGCAACAGTACCCGCGGCGGTGCATTCAGGGTAAAAGACTCTGATATGGCGCGCATAAAGCAGGAAATCGCTACGTTGTTCAAGGATGTGTTCACCTCTCAACTGGTTGCTGGCGGCTATGAACTGGTTGACCAGCCCGGCGAAGATGTACTGATCGTCAAACCAGCCATCGTCAACCTGGATGTTATTGCACCGGACCTGATGAATGCTGGCCGTGCCTACAGTTATTCGCAATCAGCCGGTGAGATGACACTTGAACTGGATCTGTATGACTCACTCACCAACGACAAGATTGTCACGGTACGAGACCGCAAGCGGGATTTCAGAAAGGGTTACCTGGAATGGCGCACCAGTGTCAACAACCGCGCGGTCGCCAAACGCATGATAACTTCCTGGGCCAAGGCTTTCACGGATGCACTGGATGATGCACGGGCTTCTGTAACCCAAACCCCTGTAGCCTCGACGGATTGACGGTGATCTTCCAGGCCGGGACTTACCCGGTCTGGTCAGGTTGCGCCGATCAAGGTTCTACCAGAACAACTTACTAAATTTCTCTGCCACCTTTGGAAATATGCGGGCAGCCAGCCCTGAAAGGCCGGCAGGCCATTTTACATCCAAATAGCAAACCTGTGGGTTATAGTCCGGACAAGCGTAAATTTGTTACGCTGGCGTTGATGAAATACGCGAACCGTCAGTCATTTGCCCTAATTCCGTTTCTCTTGCTTAGCCTTGGGACCCCAGCTTCTTTGCGCGCAAAAGAGCATGACTTTCAAGCCATCCACTGGGCGTTCTCCTCAGCCTTCGGGACTGGCTGGTACCAGTTGGAAGGAAACCGTTCGGTTTTTGTACTACGGATGCCGCCGAGGCAAACACTGCGCAAGTCGTCCATAACCGACAGTGGTGAACGCAGGTTGGGGATTGAAATCAACTATCCCGTTACCGTGGGTTTACACAGTATCGATGACTTGCAGGAAATTATTTCTCCTGACAACTTCGGAACCATCAGCTTTACGCCTGGCATCGGATTGGAGATTCCGGTTACCAAAAGATGGTATTTACGACCATTCGCAAATTTCGGCTGGGGCACAGAAAAAAGATCGGGTGATAACGCCTGGATCTACTATGCCGGCATTAGAAGTCGCTACACCTTCCCGGGGCGTAAGTTCGACTGGTCTTTACTCAGCAGTATTTATTATGCCGGATATACCCCAAACTCGGGCAGTTCCGAGTCGCTTGCTGCTGCACAACTGGGCGTCGGCTTCCGGCAACCATTAGGTAAATCCAGGCTGTTGGGACGGGCACTGGACCTTAACTGGCAGGTTCTGTATTCATTTCTTGGCGAAGAAATAAAATTCGGCCTGCCTGACGGCAAATTTGAGCCGCTGGAAGATCAGTTTGAAGTCGGCTTAGCACTAAGTTTTCGGGAACAGCCCCTTGAATTCTGGATTTTTAAAATAAACCACCTTGGCCTGGGCTACCAATTCACACCTGACGGCCGATTCAAAGCTATCACCATTAGTATGCGCTCATGGTTTACAAAGTGAGCGCTGCCTTGGTGACCATTGGTTTTAACGTCATCTGCCCGGCCAGGTGTACAACAAGGTAAATTGATATAAGTACGCCAGCAGGCCCGACCTGGCCCAGGCCGTCAGGCAGACGCTGACAATGCTGCAGCTACTTTATCCAATTCTGCGATCATCCGGGCAGGCAGGCGGTCACCATACTGCTCCAGATACTCCCTGATTTGCTCCACTTCGGCAGACCAGGCCGCAGAATCAACCTCAAGCAATTGCTCAAGCGTAGCGCTGTCGGTATCCAGGTCAGTGCTGTTGATGTCTGCAGGCAGCGGCAGCCCGCCAATGGGTGTTTCATTGATGCCAACTTCACCTTTACAACGATTGATGATCCACTCCAGCACACGCATGTTGTCGCCGAAACCCGGCCACATGAAATTGCCGTCCTGGTCTTTTCTGAACCAATTCACATGAAAGATTGAGGGCAAATTGTCGGCGCGGTTGGTGAAAGTCAACCAGTGGCTCCAGTAATCGGCAAAGTTGTAACCACAAAAAGGTTTCATGGCCATTGGATCACGGCGTACAACTCCAACTGCCCCGGTAGCGGCGGCTGTTGTCTCCGAGGCCATACTTGCACCGAGCAAAACACCGTGCTGCCAGGATTTACTTTCCATGACAAGGGGAACCAGGCGCTCCCTGCGACCGCCAAATACGATTGCAGAGATCGGCACGCCCCCCGGATTCTCAGCCTCGTCCGAATAAGAAGGGCACTGCTTCATAGGTACGGTAAAACGGGAATTCGGTTGCGCAGCCGGGCCAACCTCAGGATCGTATGGATTGCCCCGCCAATCTGTCACTGGCACTTCGTCATCCTTGCCTTCCCACCAGGGCTGGTTATCAGCCGTGACGCCGACATTGGTAAAAATGGCGTTGCTATTGAGCATGGCCAGCGCATTCGGGTTAGTGCCTGCGGCTGTGCCAGGTGCCACACCAAAAAAACCGGATTCCGGATTAATTGCCCACAGGCGTCCGTCTTCACCCGGTTGCATCCAGCAGATATCATCACCGATAGTCCAAATCTTCCAGCCATCGTACTGCGCCGGCGGAATCAGCATGGCGAGGTTGGTCTTGCCGCACGCCGACGGGAAAGCCGCTGCAATGTAGTGCGTTTCCCCGCGTGGACTTTCGACCCCGACGATCAACATATGCTCAGCCAGCCATCCTTCGGTGCGGGCCTGGAAACTGGCAATTCTCAAGGCATGGCATTTTTTACCCAACAACGCATTGCCGCCATATCCTGAGCCAAAGCTCTGGATCATCAGTTCCTCCGGGAAGTGCATAATAAAGCGACGCTCGGGGTCCAGGTCACCGATGGAGTGCAGGCCCTTTACGAAGGTGCCTTCCCGTTCAATGCGTGCCAGCGCTGCACTGCCCATACGGGTCATCATGCGCATGTTGGCGACCACATACGGGCTGTCTGTAATCTCAACACCACAACGCGACAAGGGAGAGTCAATCGGACCCATACAGTAGGGAACGATATACATGGTGCGGCCCCGCATGCAGCCAGCATAAAGAGCGCGCATTTTGGCCCTGGCCCCAGCCGGCTCCATCCAGTTGTTGTTCGGGCCGGCATCATCGCGTTGCGACGTACAAATATAAGTAACCTGCTCAACCCTGGCGACGTCATTGGGATCCGAGCGGTGCAAATAGCAACCTGGATGCGTTTCCTGATTCAGTTCAATAAAATCCCCGCTTGCCAGCATGCTATCCACCAACTGCTGGTTTTCTTCATCGCTGCCGCTACACCAATGGATGTTTTCCGGGTGGGTCAATTCACTCACTTCTTCAACCCATTGTTGCAAAACCTGGTTACTCGTCACATTAAATTCCTCTTCAGATCTGTCCGGGGATCAAAGTTGCAATAACATGGGTCATATAGGCTTCAAATTCCCCGGAGCTTAAATTCGGTGCCTGATGTTGTTTTTGCAGTTGCAAAAACCCCAGATAAGCTGAATACGTCAACCGTGCACGATGCGAAGCTTCCGCAGAGTCAAAACCGATTTCACCAAAAGCTGCCTTGATGTGTTGCATACGACGCTCGGCCACCCTTGCCAACAGTGGTTCCACCTGCGGGTGGTCGGCTGCAGAACACAACGCGCTGTAAACTTTGTGGGTAAGCTTCTCCCGGCCGGTGCGCCTGAAGAATGACCTGAGCCTGTCGCGGGGATCGGCTATGGCGCCCAGGGAAGCCTGCAGGCTCGTCTTATCATGCTTTTCCCAGCGTAGTAGTGATTGCTCCAGCAAAGCGTCCCGGTTAGGGAAATGCCAGTAAAAACTGCCCTTGGTGACTCCCATGCGGCGGGCAAGCGATTCAACGGCAACGGCCCGTATGCCTTTCTCCGCAATCATCTCCAGCGCCTGCTGCTCCCAGTCACCTGCACAAAGTTTTGCCCGTTCTTTCTTTTTTGCTGCTGCTTGAGCCACAAACCCTACCCGGAGACCGATTACTGCGAACGGCTAAGCATAACCGAACAACAGACCGTAACAAAGCATCTTAGCCGGTAAATCAGTACTTCTTCAAAGTTACCGGTTGACTCTGGTTAAAGTCTTTCCCATACTCTGGCGTATGGAACGATTTTTTTGTGCCGTAGTCTTATTTGAGGAGGAAGTATGCTTAAATTTTTTAGAGGATTGAAACAATGTTCTGGCTCCTGATACTAAGCCTGCTGGGTGTTTCACTCACAGCCGCCTTCCGTGGCATACGCTTGGCACCCTGGACTGTGGCCATGACCGCAGTGCTGGCCGGATTTGCTGTTTTTACCAGCGTTTCAATCCTGGCAATAGTCGTTTTGTCGGTACTTTTTGCTGCCTTCGCCATTCCACTGAATTACAAACCTATCCGCAGGCGCTGGCTCAGTGCACCATTTCTGGTCATGTACCGGAAGATGCTACCCACCCTGTCTGAGACAGAGCAGGTCGCCCTTGAAGCAGGAACAGTCGGCTGGGAAGGTGAGCTTTTTGCCGGCAACCCAAATTGGAACACCTTGCTTGAGCAGCGCTGGCCCGACCTGACCGAAACAGAACAGGCCTTTGTCGACGGTCCGGTAGAAGCACTGTGTGATATGCTCAAACCTTGGCAAAATGCCCACGAACTGGCTGACCTGCCACCTGCGGTCTGGGCCTTTCTGAAAAAGCATCGTTTTCTGGGCATGATCATTCCCACCGAATATGGCGGGCTTGGGTTCTCCGCCATGGCCCACCGGGCAGTGCTGCAGAAAGTTTCATCGGTCTGCCCGATTGCAGGTACTACCATAGCCGTTCCGAACTCGCTGGGTCCTGCCGAACTTCTGGTGCATTACGGCACACAAGCGCAGAAGGATCACTACCTGCCCCGCCTCGCCAGCGGTAAGGAAATTCCCTGTTTTGGCCTGACCGGACCCACGGCCGGCTCTGATGCAACCTCCATTCCGGATACCGGCATTGTTTGCAAAGGTAAATATAAAGGTAAGCAGGTCATTGGTATCTGCCTCAATTTTGACAAACGCTATATTACTCTGGCCCCGGTAGCGACCATTGTCGGCCTGGCTTTCAGGATGTATGACCCCGATGGGTTAGTAGGTGACAACAAGTACCTTGGCATCAGCCTGGCGCTGGTGCCCCGCAAAACCCCGGGCATGGAAATCGGCAGGTGCCATATTCCGCTAAACGTGCCCTTTAGCAATGGCCCGATCCGCGGTAAAAATGTATTTGTGCCATTGGATGCGCTGGTCGGTGGTATTGAAAGAGCGGGCCAGGGTTGGCGCATGCTCATCGAACTGCTATCTGTCGGTCGCGCCATCACGTTGCCATCCTCCTCAACCGGCGGGGCCAAACTATGTGCACTCTCAACGGGTGCATACGCCCGCATCCGCAAACAGTTCAACCTGCCCATTGGCCGTTTTGAAGGTGTTGAAGAAGCCCTGGCAAGACTGGCCGGGCATACCTATGCAACATCGGCATTGTCCCGCATGACGGCATCGGCAGTAGACATGGGCGAGAAGCCCGCTGTACCGTCAGCGATCGCAAAATATCATGCGACTGAAATGACCCGCACGGCAATTTCTGACGCCATGGATGTCCATGGCGGCAAAGGTATCATCATGGGCCCGCGCAATTACCTCGGCCGTGGCTGGCTGGGTATACCCATCTGGATTACCGTTGAGGGTGCCAATATTCTGACCCGCAGCATGATGATTTTTGGGCAGGGTGCGATTCGTTGCCACCCGTATGTATTGAATGAAATGGCGGCTGCCCGGCTGGAAGATAAGTCCAGCAGCCTTAAAGAATTTGATCGCCACCTGTTTGGGCACATTGGCTACAGCATCAGGAATGCCGTACGCAGTATGTTGCTGGGCCTGAGTCTGGCCCGTTTTGCTGCAGTTCCTTCAGACCGCAAGACGGCCAAGTACTATCGTAAGCTCACACGTTACTCAGCCACGCTGGCCTTTGCATCTGATATCGCCATGCTGACACTGGGCGGCAAGCTGAAGCACAAGGAGCATATTTCCGGCCGCCTTGGTGATGTCCTTAGCCACCTGTATATCTGTTCCGCTATGCTCAAGCGATTTGAAATGCAGGGACGGCCCGCTGCAGACCAGCCGATACTGGCCTGGGCGTTCCACGATTCTGTCTATAAAATGCAAACGGCTCTGGCCAAGGTGGTGGATAATTTCCCGAGCAGGGCGGTTCGCGTCTTGCTGGCCGTGGTCATTTTTCCGCTGGGTCGGCACGAAAAACAGCCGGGTGATCGCCTTGGGCACAAAGTAGCCCAGCTATTGCTCTCTCCCTCAGAAACGCGCGATCGCCTGACCAACGGCGTATTTATTTCTACAAGCACCGGTAACCCGATCGGCCTGCTGGAAGCAGCACTGCCGAAGGTAATCGCAACAGAACCACTGGAACGGCGTATTTTGAAAGCTCAAAGTGCAGGTAAGCTCAATGCAGATAACTGGCAGAGTCAGCTTGAAGAGGCAGTCTCAAAATCAATTATCACCGATGTCGAGGCCAAAGAACTCAAAGCAGTGCGGGAAATGGTAACTGAAATTATCTCAGTAGATGACTTCGAGAGCAGTGTTTTACGGATGGGCGTAAGCGACAAGACAGAGCCAGCGACCGAACAGGCTGCTTGAATATTGCCTAAGCTCCTCCTCGCCCTGTTGCTCCTGACACTTGTTGCCTGTAGCAAACCACAAGACCAATACGCCGTTTTTTACGTATTTGGCACCACGGTCGAGGTAACCCTGCGAGGCACGGATGAAAAGCAGGCATCAGCCGCGTTCAGCGCGCTACAGCAACGGTTTCAGTCTATGCACCGTGACTGGCATGCCTGGGAACCAGGCCACTTAACTGAAATTAACCTGGCTTTTTCCGAAGGTCGAAAAATCGATATACAAGACGATATTGCCTTTCTTATCCGTCGCTCCCAGGCGTTGGAAAGTGCCACGGGGGGGCGCTTTAACCCTGCTATCGGCGGCCTGATCGCATTGTGGGGTTTTCATACCTCCGACTTCCCGATTATAGGTCCGCCGCCCAGCAAAGCGGCGATCCAGTCATGGCTCGCGAGGCGCCCTTCAAGCCTCAATATCCGTATTGAAGGTAAACAGGCAAGCAGTAGCAATCCCGCTGTGCAACTCGATTTTGGTGGTATTGCCAAGGGCTACGCCGTAGATATCGCGCGTGATTTGCTTATCGAAATGGGAATAAAAAGCGCCATTATCAATGCCGGTGGCGACCTGCGGGCATATGGCGGCGGCGACCAACCCTGGAGGATCGCTGTCAGCAAGCCGGGCGGGGGCGTGATTGGCGGCATTGACATAAGCGGAGATGAGGCGGTATTTACTTCGGGTAGTTCACAGCGATTCCGGCAAGATCGTCAGGAACGCTATGCACATATTCTTGACCCGGCAACGGGCTGGCCGGTTTCCGGCCTGTCTGCAGCAACCGTTGTGACAGGTGAAGGCACGTTAGCAGATGCAGCAGCCACTGCAATTATGGTTGCGGGAAAGAATGACTGGCCGGAAGTTGCAAGCGCGCTGGGGCTGGACACCATACTGGTCATCGATGAAAAGGGAGATCTGTATATGACTGAAAAAATGCGGGACCGCCTAACCCTGGAAAGTGATAACGATGCTCAAATCACAATTGTAATACTGCCAGAATCTTAGCGCTGTATACACGCGCTTACAACATGCCGGTCTCCAGCTTTGCGGCATCTGACATCATCTGGTAATTCCAGAGTGGCTCAAATGTCAGCTCGACATCCACTTTGTGTATCGTCGGTATGATCTGAATCTTGCTGCGCACGTCCTCGACAATGATGTCCCCCATGCCGCAACCCGGGGCGGTCAATGTCATACTGACGAAAACCTCCCTGTTACCTTCGGTATTCCTGTTCAATTCGCAGGTATAAACCAGCCCGAGGTCTACAATATTTACCGGTATTTCCGGGTCGTAAACTGTTTTCATCTGCGACCACACCAGTTTTTCCACATCATCATCACTGGCGTCGTCAGGCAGGGAAGGCGGCAAGACAGGTTCTTTGCCAATGGCATCGGCATCTATGCCGGCCACACGAAAAAGGTTGCCATCCACAAAGACAGTAAAACTGCCACCCAGGGACTGGGTGATATAACCAACAGTACCCGCTGGCATTGTCAGTTCATCACCGGAAGGTATCATAACAACGGCGCAGTCCCGTTCGAACTGGCATGGCTGGCTGGTATGACTAAACATGTGACTGATCAGCCCATTCTGGCCTGCAGGTAATTCTCAATACCGACTTTTTCGATCAGATCCCGTTGGGTCTCCAGCCAATCAACATGCTCTTCCTCGGAAGTAAGTATGGAATCAAACACATCGCGGCTGACGAAATCCCTGCACTCTTCGCACCATGCAATGGCTTCCTGCAACAGCGGTAGCGCTTCCATCTCAAGATCCAAATCACATTGCAGCATTTCCTGCGGGTGCTCACCAACCCTCAACCGGCCTATATCCTGCAAATTGGGCAACCCCTCCAGAAAAAGAATCCGCTCAATCAGTTGATCGGCATGTTTCATTTCATCCAGAGACTCTGTATGTTCGTGGTCGGCCAGCTCGGTCAAACCCATATCTTTATACATACGGGAATGTAAAAAATACTGGTTGATCGCCGCAAGCTCATTGCGCAATACACCATTGAGAAACTCAATAACTTTACGGTCGCCTTTCATATCGCCGGACTCCTCAAAAAAATTCTGATTTCAAATAGCCAATACGGCCATCCCCGCCATATTGGCCTGAGGATAACGTAACAGTTGGGAATGAATTTTCGCAGGTGGCGGCCTAAATAGCCAGTGAACTGAAGCAGGTAGATTCAGGCCGGTTGCATCATTGCAAGAAGGCCCTGGGCTTCCGACTTTTCGGTCAATGCCCGGGCGAGAACTTCAGTAGCCATTTCTTTGCAATTACCGCAGGTGCTGGCACAACCCGTTGTTTTCCTCAACTGCTTCAAATCGCGCACACCGCCAGCCACCGCTGTGCGGATGTCTGTGTCAGTAACTGCATTGCAAACACAAATGTACATGGTTTGTTTACCTTGAAGCCAGCGTTATTATAAATACTAATGAGAATGATTGTCAATTAGATCAAGGGTCGCTATAATGCCCGCTTATTGCGAATCGTTCTCATTTGTATATAGATAAAAGGATCCCGTACTATGCGACTAAAGCTATTGATGCTGTTGCTGTCGGCAGTATTACCCATACAGTTGCTAGCCGATTCCGACGCAGATAATGCAATGGAAATCGCTTTTCTCAAGCTGAACCCAATCACCATTATCGGTAGTGTTGACAACGCACGGGATGTAGCCGGTGGTGCCAGCCTGGTCAGTCAGGCAGAGATACAGGAACTGGAAACCACTAACCCAACGGATGCACTGCGGCGCGTGCCAGGCGTTGCCATCCAGTTTGAAGACGGTTATGGCCTGCGACCGAATATCAGTATTCGCGGCACACCTGCCGAGCGCTCCAGTCGCATCACCCTGCTGGAAGACAATGTCCTGATAGCCCCCGCGCCTTATGCAGCGCCAGCAGCCTATTATTTCCCTACTTTTGGGCGTATCCAGAGCATTGAGGTTCTCAAGGGTCCCTCTTCCATTACGCAAGGACCGTACACTATCGGTGGGGCGGTAAATCTGATCTCAACTTCGATACCCTCAGAACGCCGTGGCATGTTGCAACTCGAAGGCGGTTCTGACAATACATGGCGCAGCCATGCCTGGTATGGGGGCTCGAGCGAGCGCACGGGCTGGCTGATCGAAACCAACCAGTGGCAGTCGGATGGCTATCAGAGTGTTGACCGCCACAGGAATGCCACCGGCCTGAAAAAGCAGGATTACCTGGCAAAATTCAGTTTCTCAACAGACGCTGCTGCGACTGTCTACCAGCAATTTGACATTAAGTTACAGTATTCACAGGAAGACTCAGATCAGACCTACCTCGGTCTCACCGATGTTGATTTCAACACGGGTCCGCTACGCCGCTACGGCCTGACAACACTGGACAACATGGATAATGAGCATAACCAGGTCGTGCTGATGTGGCGCATAGAACCCAACCTTGATAACCAGATAGCCATCACTGCTTACAACAATAACTTTGAACGCGCCTGGTACAAAACCGAGGGTATGGATTTCAATGGCAGCGATAACGCCCAGTCCTTCAAAAGGACCAGTTGGTTCAAAATCATTGACGCGGTCAACCGCGGCGGCCAGGCCGGTGGCATTTCTGCAGAGCAATACCAGGCAGTACTGGACGGTGGTGATACAGCTAACGGGGCTATTCAGATCAGAAACAACGCCCGCGAGTATTATGCAAGAGGGCTGCAGTTAGTCTGGAACCGCTCCGTCAGTTCTGCCCGGGCGGCCCACCAATTACAATTCGGACTGCGTTATCACGAAGACCAGGAGGATCGCCTGCAGCGCAATGACAGCTATCAACAAACCGGTGGCACACTGCTGCTAAGCGACCGTGGTCTTGAGGGCAACGCTGGCAATCGCATCCAGTCTGCCAACGCGCTGGCGGCTTATGTTTACGACCGACTCAGCTGGGGTAACTGGACATTCACTCCTGGCTTACGCTTTGAATCCATCGAACAACAACGCATCGACTACGGTGCCGACCCGGATAACCTGGCGGGCCGTAGCCAGTCTGATATAAAGCGTATACGGCAAAACAAGGAAAATGTGTGGATTCCCGGCATCGGTGCCACCTGGGATATGAACGGTGACCTGAAGCTGATCGGTGGTGTTTACAAAGGTTTTAGTGCGCCGGGTAACAAGGACGGCGTGAACCCGGAAGAAAGCATTAATTATGAGGCCGGAATCCGATATTTGAAGGGCGATTTTCAACTCGAAACCATTGCCTTTTATAACGACTATAAGAACCTGCAGGGTATCTGCACCGCTTCGTCCGGCAGTGATTGTGAAATCGGCGATGTCTTCAACGGCAATGCGGTAAGCGTGCCCGGACTGGAAGTAGTGATTCGCCATGAACTTGAGGCACCGGCAGGTTTCCGGGTTCCGTTGATGCTGAGCTACACCTGGATGAAGGCACGTTTTGAAGGCGATATTGTTGATTCAGAATTTTTTGGAGACGTCAGCAAAGGTGACCCTGTGCCCTATGTTCCGGACCAGCAGGCGTTTGCTTCAATAGGATTGGAAAAAGGGGCGTGGTCAACTTACCTGAACGTCAACTACGTGGCCACGACCTGCACCCAGCCAAGTTGTGATGAATTTGAAAAGACCGATGCCCGTACACTCTTTGATTTAGGTGTCCATTATCGATTCAACCCAAAGCTTGAAATCTTCGCGGTCGCCGAAAACCTGTCAGACAGGCATTTCATTGCAGGCCGCCAACCCTACGGCGCACGTCCTGGCAAGCCTCGCTCATGGAAACTTGGCATGAGGTGGGGCTTTTGATCCGATGGTTCTACGGGGCCGAATGGGGTTGCGCTGTTGGCTGTCAGGTAGACCAACGTGACCCAGGCAGCCAGGTTCTGGCGCAGGTCATCCGGGTCGACCTTGGCCAGCATATCATTGGCAGTGTGGTGCAGATCGAAGTAGTGAGTGGCGTCCTGTTTAAAATCAATGGCCGGCATACCGAGCTTTCTCATCTGGCCGACATCCGCAGCGCCACCGGCCAACTCGGATTCATCACGCTCAATTCCGAGCTTTTTCAGGTGATGGGCCAACCGGTCGATGGTCGGCTCGGCCTGTGGCGACACCCGCGTCCTGAAGCTGTAAATACGATCTGCGCCCATGTCTGATTCGGCCCCGACCAGGTGGCTGCCCAACTCCAGCTCATGCAGTTTTGCATAGGCTTTGCCGCCATAAATACCCTGCTCTTCATTTGCATACAGAACCACCCGTATACCGTACTTTGGGCGTACCGGCAAATCTGACACTATTTTGGCTGCCGCCATCACCAACGCAACACCTGCGCCATCATCAACAGCACCGGTACCAAGGTCCCATGAATCCAGGTGGGCCCCAATCAGTATGAATTCCGAGAGATCAGCACTTCCGTCAAATTCACCGATCACATTGAATGAAGTGGCTTGCGCAGCTTTGTCATCCGCATATTCCTCGGCTGTATTCTCGACATAATCATCCACAGCGAAGCCAACGTCCAGATCCATTCGGACAACGACGGGCTCCTCACCGGCCAGCATGATCAACAGGTTATCCGCGTCAGAATTGGAAACTGCGGCCGCCGGAACCCGCTCACCCGGTTCCGAGCCAGACATCATTCCGGTGTGTGGCAGCCGGTCATTGTCGGTACCCACAGAGCGGATCAACAACGCCAACGCACCTTTTGAGGCAGCTACAAACGGCCCGCGACTGCGGTTAATAACCGTTTCACGATAACCCGCGCCCGTACGGCTTGTTCGCATGCGTGTGGAGATAAAGACGATTTTATGCTGTACATCTTCACTGCTCGCAGCCTCCAGTGCCGCTAGTGTGTCAAATTGAACCAACTCAGCCTCAAGAGGGCCGTTGGTGGACGGGCTGCCACCCAGTGCCGTTATTGCCAGCGGCTGGCCTACTGGTTTTCTTAAGCCGATCTTGTTGTAGTGCCGTTTTTCCATTTCCGATGCGTCTGCAGCCAGCGGTTCTTTCGGCACCGAATAGAATACTTCTGCACTTTCACTTGTCCTTACCCAACGAGGAAACTTAACCGGCTCGGTCCAGACACGATCAAAGCCAAAATCACGCATTTTCTTAACCGCCCATCTGACTGCCAGCTTGTCACCGCCAGTGCCACCCATCCGCGGACCGACTTCGGAGGTCAATGAGGCCAGAATGTCCCAGGCTAAATCGCTGGACAAAGCGTCCTGCTGTAATTGTTCAATGACCGTGTCTGCTTCACTATCACGTGGCGCCGTACTTTGGCAGCCAGCAAAAAAAATCACCAGGCCAGCGGCCGGAATCAATAAAATGCGTTTCAAAATAAATTCCTTGTGGGGGGGACGACTTTAGTCGCCGCGAAGTCTGTTTGAGGAACCAGCCCTGCTGGTTACGAAATCTATCAGATTATATTTCACCCATGACCGTTTTTGTAAGTGATTACTTGCACTACGCTGGTGTAGTGTCAACCATTGGTTCCAGCAAGGTCAAAGCCTGCCGATAGACACGGCGCTTGAAGCGCACAACATTATCTGGGGGATACCAGAAATTCACCCAGCGAAAATCCCGGAATTCCGGCTCCCCGGTTAAATGGAAATCGAATTCCACATCATCATCGTGCAACCGCAACAGGAACCACACCTGTTTTTGCCCAATACATAATGGTTTGCAACGTGAACGCTGGTACCGGCGGGGTAGCTGGTAGCGCAACCAGCCGGGTGTAGCGCCAAGCAGTTCGACATGATCCCGCTGCAATCCGGTTTCCTCCAGCAATTCACGGTACATCGCCTCTTCCGGCGTCTCGTCGGAATTCATACCACCCTGGGGGAATTGCCAACCGTCATTATTGCTGCGTTGCGCCCAGAAAACCCGGCCGTCATTATTCATAATTACCATGGCAACATTAGGTCTGAATCCATCCGGGTCAATCATTTTGGTATTGTACTTTTAATCTGCTCCATGAACACGCGCCATACGTGCGATAATTTCACGCTTGCCATGTTAATCAATCCTGCAAAATGATTCCAACCTCAATGCGCCGATTGTTACTTCTTTTGCTGCTGTTGCTATCAGTCGGCAGTGTGCTCTTTGCCAGCGCAACGGGATCGGTTTCAATGGAATGGGGCGAGTGGCTTAGCGCCATCCAGAATCCAGACAGCCAGCAGGGTGAACTGGTTTGGCGCCTGCGTATACCGCGCGCCATGGCGGCCTGGGCCGTTGGGGCAATGCTGGCCATGGCCGGTGGCCTGATGCAGGTCTTGCTGCGCAACCCCCTGGCTGATCCCTATGTGCTGGGCGTTTCCGGGGGCGCTGCATTTGCCACACTACTGGGCATGGTATTCGGTACTGCTGCCATTTTCCTGCCATGGCTGGCCCTGCTCGGGGCCCTGATTTCTGTCCTGATTGTTTTCGGGCTAGCGCGCGGTACCGGTCCCTGGAGCGGTACGCGGTTGTTGCTAACGGGTGTAGTAACTGCTTCAGGCTGGGCGGCCATGATCAGCCTGATACTCTCGCTGAGTCCGGATGGCAGCCTGCGCAGCATGTTGTTCTGGCTGATGGGCGACCTGAGTTATGCTACGTTGCCCCCCTGGTCATTGGTAGTACTGGCCGGGAGCTTCGTCCTCACGCTGGGTCTTGCGCGCAGCCTGAATGTACTGGCCATGGGTGAAACCACTGCAAGGCTGTTGGGCGAGCCGACCCGTCACTTGCTTTGGCTGGTCTACCTGCTGGCCTCATTGTTGACAGCAACTGCAGTCTCCATTGCCGGCAGCATAGGTTTCGTTGGCCTGATCGTTCCACACCTGATGCGTCTGCTGGTCGGCTCCGACCACCGCATCCTGATCCCCGCAGCAACACTTTTTGGTGGTTTGTTTCTGGTGCTGTCCGATACACTGGCACGAACAGTGCTCAGCCCTCAACAACTGCCGGTTGGTGTAATCACAGCGTTGCTCGGTGTCCCACTATTTCTGCTGTTGTTAAACCGGGCGAGGTTGAAAGGCGTATGACAACCCTGGTATGCCAGTCCCTTAGCGTCAGCATTGCTGGCAAAATAATTTGCAGCAAACTTGATCTGGAACTTTCAGCGGGTCAATTCTGGGGCTTATTGGGACCCAATGGCATCGGTAAGACTACGTTACTCAAATGCATGGCAGGGTTGACGCCGGCCGATGCCGGAATGGTCCTGCTTGAAAACCAGCCAATAGATAAGCTGCCCCGTCGGGTCATTGCGCGTTTGCTGGGTATGCTGCAACAACACACCGTGTATGTATTTGATGCGAGTGTGCTGGAGACTGCACTGACCGGCCGTCACCCACACCTGGGCCGCTGGGAACGCGAAGGTGCCAGCGACAGGCAAAAAGCGCTGGAGGCGATCCAGGCAGTTGATCTGGAAGGTTTTGAAGCGCGTAGTGTGACAGGCCTTTCTGGTGGTGAGGCGAGACGTTTGGCGTTTGCTTCCCTGGTTGTTCAGGAACCTGCGATTCTGCTACTGGATGAGCCCACCAATCACCTCGATATGAAGCACCAAACCCGAATTATGGACCAGCTGGAAAAACAGGTACATGAAAAACAGCGTGCAGCCCTGACCGCATTACATGACGTAAATCTGGCGGCCCGCTACTGCAGCCATATCCTGATGCTGTTCGGAGACGGACAATGGCAGTCGGGCCCGGCAGTTGAGTTACTGAACCAGAGCACGCTGGAAACGCTGTATCAGTGCCGGGTGGAATCTGTACACACCTCCGCTGGAAGGCGGTTCCTGCCCAGTGGCTGAGCCCGACAGTTCACCTGGCAATCTGTGCAGCTTTCTAATTGGACCTCTTGTTGTCGTTGCAGATTTCCAGAGCAACACGCGGTACTTGAACTATTTAGCATTATTTATCATCTGTATGGTTTTTTCTTCAACTTCATTGGCAACCTCGGCAAGCATCGGGTCATCTGACAGACCGGCCAGCATTTGAGCGGGCTTGATCAGGCCGATCTTAGTAGAGCCTTTCTCTGTAAAAACTGAAATACGGCAGGGTAAAGCCATATTGAGCCGCATATCTACCGATAATACCTTCGCAGCCTGCTTTGGGTTGCACACTTCAAATACTTTACAATTTTCGCCAAAGTCTACACCTTTGCTGCGAAGTGTTTGTCCCAGGTCATGGATATGGAGAACACCAAATCCTAAGTTTTTCACTTCGGACTCAAGGTCCGCAGAAGCCTGTTCAAAAGACTTCTCTGTTTTTACCACGTAGTACACTATTTTTCTCCTTCATTAATGGTCGCGTAACGGTTGAATAATGTATTAGTTTGTTCAGGCAAATACCCATTGGCGACGAGCCACAGTACGGCATCGCCAGCGCCTATGCAGATGAAATTGAGCCAATTGCTTTGGTCGGGAAATATGTGTCTGGACACTGTTCATACTCTCAGAAAATATGGTAGTGCTACTAAGATAACACCAACAATAACAAGCATATATACGTTTGGCATGAGATATGGCACCACGAATAGGGCAATTCCGGTCAATAATGGAACTACTGCTTTTTGCTTTTTGCCATAAATAAAAAACCCAAGCCCGATTGACCCGAATATCATTCCCCAAAAAAGCAGTGATGTATCTTCCATGTTCGGAGCCAATGCATATATTACACAAGATAGTGCCTCGGCAAGAGCGCGTCATATTTTAGCACCATCACCATGCCATGTGCTGGCCTGTTTGCGTGCGCCAGCGAAATAGCGGTAAGGAAGAGCGATTTGTCAGAATAATTTGTCACTAACTTCCTGTGAGCCTGTTGCGGTCACTAAAACGAATAAACTTAAGCTCAATACTCATTTTTAAAAATCCTGGCGCAAGCACTTGCTTGCTGGGCCTTCTATGCTCACTTCACCTTCTCAAGGTCACCAGGTTTCCAGCTCTTATTCAGGGCAGCCTCGGTCGGGCCGTAGAACCTGATGATGGCAAAATACCCTTTGCCGGGGACGGTCGCGAGCCAGTTTCTTTGTTTGCCTTCAGGTGCTTTGGGGCCTAGGTAGAGATCCGTGCTGCCGTTAGAATTTTGTGCCGGCTTGTCGCGCGAGCCGAGGGAGGGGAAGGGTTGACCATTGGCGAGTCCTGAGGCGTTTTCGGCCTCGTAAAGCGTCAACGACCAAAAATTAGCCGCTGGAATGTTGGCCGGCAGATTGAGGCGATAGCTGCTGCTACCTGACAGGGGTGTGCCTTCGCCATCAGTGAAGGCGATGACATACATCGCGCCCTTGCCCGGTATTCTCGACAGCATACCGGGGCTGAGCGAATAGTAATCAGTGAAGAACCAGATGCGAGCATCGAGGGCGAGATAGCCCCCAGCGATGTTCTTCCAAGACAGGTCCATCGTGTTGCGGGGGTCTGGCGGTGTCATATTGTCAATCGGATTGATCCAGCGACGGTCGGGATAAACTCGCAGTGAGCCGCCATTGAGTTCTTCCTGAAAGCCGATGACGCGACTCGTCTTGTAGGCGGTCTTCGCGGCCCGATCGAGAATCTCCCGTGTAGGCGCATCGGGATTGAACGGCTGGCCTTTGAGGATCCCGATCGACGCAAGCATGCCAAGCCCATCAGAACTGGCAAGGTGCGGGCCCTCGCTGTCAACCAGCCGTTTGAGCTGATCAAAAACGCTGTCGTCAGTCACTGGCAGCATATTGGCAGGGACACCGGACGCGTCAGGAAATACCATTGGCCTGGCGCTCTTCTCTTTGCCAAGCGGATAAATTTTCGACCGCTCGATAAGCTCGATGGTGGGCGCCAGATTCTTTGGATCCTGATAGAACGCACGAAGGAAGATAAACACGTTGTTGGTGCCTGACCGATAGACGTAATAGCCTTGCGGTACTGCCCCCTCGTAACCGGGTGGCAACAGAAGGAACTTACCCCCCTTCCCGGCATCCGGTCCTGGCAGGCCGACATCGCCAAAGAACTTACCGCCATCGACTGGGATAGGGCGTTGCCAGGCGTCCAGCAGAATGCCTTGCAGCATGGGTGGCGCTTCGAACACCAAGGGGCCGTCCTTGCCGAGATCCACGTAGCTCATCGCATAGATCACATCGGAGTTGGGCGTCGTGACCAGTGTCTTGGCGTCGAGGCGCTCCTTCCAAATCGGCAACACATTGTAGCCGGCGCCGAAAACTCTCTCAGAACCCTCCTTCATGCCAAGTGTGTTAATTAGCGGCATCGCCCAGAGGTAGGTCTGAGTCGCACGTTGAAAGAGCAATTCATTTCGGAGTGCTTGCGCGGTTTCCTTCGTAGGCCGATTCTCCTTGAATGGAAGGTTGGCCAGTTCATCAAAGCGTTCCATTTGTGCCAGCGCCGGCCTGGTGGTAAATGCCAGTGTGCCAACAAGTACGATGGCCAGCAGATGTTGTGTACGGAATGTTTTCATTTTTTGTCTCCAGTCTTTTGCGTGCGAGATTGTATGCCACATTAAGCGGTTCATAATAGTTGGCTAAAATTAGTGAGGCACGACCGACAGCCAACTGGTAACAGTCTGTTTGAATGCCTTGTCTATGTGTAAACCGCTTGCTATAGAGACCTCGATGGCCTCAGGTAAATTAGTAATATTAGCATGACAGCCGTCACTACAAGCCCTATTAGCTTAGGATTGATTTCTTGGAAATTGATGAAGAGGGCCGCGTGCATTGCGAGGTAGATACCAAGCAGGGCATGCCCCCACCGCCTTAACGCGATGGCTCCGATTGCCCCGGTTGCCAACACTGTGCCCATGGTCATTATATAGGCAAAGTATGCCAGCACGCTGAACGGGAATATCTGTTCATCTGCCCGCGCATCAATGAACAACCTAACCTCGGAAATCGCATCAGCTAGTTCCGTGAAGTCAATCATACCTAGTGATTGGGCCATTAACGCCCCTCCTACACCGATTCGAACCAGCCCATATCCGAGAAAGAGTATGGCTATCGAGAGCCCAACTATCCGCCGCATGATTCCTCCCGGAATCTGATAACAAAATGACTGTTAATAAAGTGCTGCTTAGGAAGCCACATAGCGTCTAAATTAAGCGGCGCGTGGAAGGAAGTTTCCGCGCAAACGTGCCGCTGAGCTTTCCTGCATCTGGTTGAACGCTTTGTTAGGTGATACCTCAGTATTCATTTTGAGGCAGGCCATCTGAAATATCATAATAATCGCCTTTTTCTGCTACAAATATATGCAGCGCAAGCCTTGTGTCAGTCGGTGTATCAAACGCGCCCATTGAAATGCCAATCCAGTTGTGCTTTTCTTTATCAAGTGGATCAAAGAATAACGATGAGCCACATTTAGAACAAAAACCTCGCCTTGCCTTTTGGGAAGAATAACACCAGGAAATATGGTTATCCCCGTGAACTGTTAATGCAGATATCGGTACCTCTGTACTGGTAAGAAAGTGTCCCGTCCACTTTCGACACTGAGCACAATGACATGCTTCGGGAAAACCGAGTTTACCTGCAACATCAAATGTTATAGCCCCGCAAAGGCAAGACCCTTTATACATAGCTATTCCTTCTGTGCCTATGGCGGTCGGAAGAAGCGAAAGTGACTGGCTTAAACTCCATGTTATATTTCTTAGCTGAGTACGGGTTCACCATCATGTAGCTTTACCCAATCAGCCTTGTCAGGAGTATACACTTGGATTTGAGGTGCCAATTCTCCGGAATAGTTTTTAATTGAGCCCAGCGCCACAATGATGTCAGCCGGGCCGAACTGAGTCCTGGAGCGAATACGTACCTGCGGGCTGAAGATCTCGTTCCATGACGCCTGGCTGGGTCGATCGTCGTGCCGTCCAAACGGATAATCTCCGGGGGCGCCGACCCCGGCCCGACGGTTGCGCAGCCAATGAGGCCAAGTAGCAGCACAATCGGCGATGCGCAACGTATCCATCCTGCCCCCACACTTTTCTTACTCTTTTCCGGCTCCATGGCTCACTCCCAAAAAATTGCGGTATTTAGATGGTGGTGCAGCCTAACGCCAAGCTAAGGGGTTTCGAGAACAGGCGATTTTTTTGCATTCTTTGCAAAAAAAGTGCGTATTCTCGAAATCCCTCTTGAGCGTCTTGTTATATGTTTTACTCATAAATAATTTTTGTACCTTGATGAAATATCATTTTCCAATTACCAGCAAACTTTTTCCATATAGAACTTCTAATTGAACCACTTGAATTAGATTGATTCTTTTTAATAGCTATATAAGTTGCTAAAATCAGCTCAGGAGATAATTCTTTAATTCTAAAATTATTTAACGACCATTTAATATTTTTTTCTTTATTTACTAGCCATTCAATTACTTCTTCTCTAGTTGAAATTTTTCCATCACTTCCAATTTCTTCAAAATCATCACTAAGAAGCTCTGTGAGGATTGTTGAGTTTTTCCTTATGTCAGTATGCAATAAACGTTCTTCCAACTCTTTGATATGATTTTTAATATTATTCATTTCTCAAAATTTCATTTGGACATATAGCGCCGAGTTAAGCGGAGCAACTGCATCCGGTGAAGCCAGCTTGCTGGCGGGGCACAGAGTATAGCCCTCTCTCCAAAGCAAAGTAGCCTGTTAAAAGTGACCACCAGTTAGTCGATGCTGGCATCAGCGACACCGACGTACTCCTCTGAGTGAGCAAATGGGGCCTTTTTCGTGCTGAAGATCGCCTCCTCCCTCTCCAAATACCACCGGCCTTGTTGGTACTTGCCCAGATCAATCACGGGGGATGGCACCGGCTGCTTCAACCAGGGCTCGATCTCTGGTCCTTCGCTTACAATGGCGACTGAGCTACTGAGGCGGGATTCTCGCTTGTGCGTCTGCCCAAAGACCATTTGCGACGCTCCGACGACCAGCAAAACCACCCCCATCCACATGAAAATCTTCACTTTCGACGATTCTTTGAAAAGGTTTTCTATTTCTGCCCAATTTGCAATTATCTCCATGTCTATATAAGAGTACTACGTGGCCCTGTACACATGATCTCTCTCCTGTGTATTGTTAGTGACATAGTCACAACCAGCCACAAGTTTCGGAGCGCCAGCGAAATCGGTTCAGTACGAATAGGCGCCGTTGCTTTGGGTTGCTGAGTAGTAAATAGTGCTCTCAGAAACTGGTTGAATCTTTCCAAACACAACCCGGTTGGAGGGCAGCTCCACTACCACTTCCCGGATTGTGAAGGCTGAGGCATCTTCACTTCTCCCATGCTCGACTCTCAAACATAGCATCTAATGGCGTTTGAGCAATGTGGTTGTAGTAGTTACTGAGTGTTTTCTGGGCAAGAATAGTCAACACCTCCAGCAGGTGACGCTGATCGTACCCAGCGGTCTGGAAGTCGGCGATGTCTTGCTCCGGCACCCAGCCACGATGTTCCATGACAGACAGGGTGAAATTCCGCAATGCGTTGAGTTTTTGGTCAGAAAGCGCAGTTTCATTCCTGAGTTCCGTAAGTGTCTGCTCCGGCATACTTGCCATATCGGCGAGGACTGAGTGGGCGCCCACGCAGTAGATGCAACCATTCTCCGTGCTTACGGTAAGATACACCACCTGTTGCTCGACAGGAGAGAGACAGCCATGCTCCTTCAGCGCCTCATTAAAACCCAGATATATCTTCAGAGTTGCCGGGTTATTGGCGAAGCCGCGATACAGATTTGGAATGCTGCCATAGGCCTTTTGCGCAGCTTCCAGTTCCGGCTTGACTGCCTCAGGGGCGGTTTCGATAGTGAGTAGTTTAAATTTCATATTTCTGACTCCAGTTATTTTGGTTTGGTACTTCCCCCGGCAGGCCCGGGGAAAGTAGTTTAGGGACCAATCAGTCCATATTTAAACAAAAAAAAATCAATCCAATGCTGTCATAGCAATACCGGTTATACGCTTTACGGTTTCGCGATCCGCTCCTGCTTTAACCATATTTCTGACACCACTCATAGTGCTGACCAAATAAGTCGCCAGGGTACGAGCGTCCTTGTCGGAAGGAATTTCTTCCTGCCGCTGTGCCTGTTGAATTGCCGTCTCAAATACATCGGTAATGCAGTCGATACTACTGCTCACAAGTTCGGCTATTTCCTGATCGGTCTGTGCGAATTCACTGGCGGTGTTCATCAGCAGGCAACCACGCCGTGCATCAGAACCGCTGGTTTCATTGGCTACACTGGTAAACAGATTTTTAATGAAGGCTTTCCCTGAGCCTGTATTTTCAAGTTGCGTCCTCATCTCACTATCCAATGTTTGTTGGTAGTGCTCAATACAGTTTTGGAAAAGAGCATGCTTGCTCTTGAAAGTTTGGTAAAAGCTGCTTTTGGATAAACCCATTGTGCTAAGCAAATCCTGCAAGGAACTGGATTCGTAGCCCTTACGCCAAAATAACTGCATGGCGGATTCAAGCGCTATTTCAGGATTAAATTCACGAGGTCTTCCAATCATCATGGCTTATAGAATAGGACTGTTCGGTACATAACTCAAGTAGTATTTCTTGCGGAAGTAAACGACAGATAGAGTCTTGGATTGGCATTGCGCCTACCGACCAGGCTCAGCTGCGGACAAGCCGCATAGTGGGTTGTCCATCAGCTGCAGCGCCTTGTTAGCTGGTGCCCAAAATTTAGTTCACCAGTTCAAGATCACCTGGTTTCCAGGTCTTGTCGAACCAGGCTTCCAGTGGACCGTAAAGCCGTAGTATGACAAGGAAGCTTTTACCGGGCATGGTCTGAATCCAGTTGTCTTCGTGCCCTTCTGGCGCCTTTGGCCCGAACCAGATCGTATAAGATGCATCATCGTTTGGTTTAACGGCCGGATTGTTGCTGTCAAGGCCGGCTGACTTCTGGTCGGTTTCCAGCATTGAGCGATGTTGCCCCGAATACACCATGAATGACCAGAAGTTATTGACCGGAATTGGCGCGGGCAGAGTCACCTTGTACGTCTTGCCGCCATCGAGGTAGCGACCTTCAGAGTCATGGGGAGTAAACGCATAGGCGGATCCCGTTCCTGCTTTCGGCATGGCCATGGCAGGCGTAATGCCAGTAGCGCCATAGTGAAACATAGTGCGGTCATCGAGCACCAACTCACCGTTGTTCATGAAGTCGTGGCCGCCGGCAAAGGAGGTATACCATTGACGATCCGGGTAGAAATAGACAGACTTGTTACGCGGTCTGAAAGCGATGGCGCGTGCAGTGGCATTGCCGATTGCAGCGGCTTCACTCAGGAGTTTCTTCATGCGCGCATCCGGTGCAAACGGCTTCCCTTTCTTGATACCAATAGAGGCGAACAGCCCCACAAGCTCCGGATTGAATGCGTCGGGAGGCTCATATTGAATCACCGCGTTAAGCTCTTCATAGTAATGACCATCGTTTGCATGAATGGTGTTGAATTGTTGGCCGGAGAGATCAAGGAATTGTTGTTTCGGCGGATTGTGTGCTTGCGCGAGAGGATAGCAGCGAAATCCTGCTTTAAATCCTCGGATCGCGGTCTTCATATCGCCGTCTTTCACAAAGACGCGCAGGAATAGCCAGTTTCGGTAGGTGGCAGAATTTGTGACAAAGTAACCTTCGGGTATATCACCCTTGTAATCCGGTCCCACGAAGAGATACTTGCCTCCTGTAACCCTGGTCCGGCCCGGTCAAACCCACATCGCTAACGAAATGGAAAAAGGCATCATCAACCGCTCCCAGGACAGGCGTGCGAATGTCCAGCACAACCGGATCATTTTTCAAATCGATCTCGCCAAAAATATAGGGAGTCGTGGTTTGCGCTGTCAAAAACAGGGAGCGGGCATCCATCAAGTTTTCGGTTATCCCCATGCCACATGGTTTCAGGCCCGCTTCTTTCATCCCCTCAAGCATGGCATACAGATGGTAAGCACCTACCGGCAGGTTCGGCTCCACGTTAATATAATACGCCTCGTTCTCAGGCAAACCACCCCACGCAAAAGCCGTACCAATCAGGTGGCGAACTTCATCCACTGCCTCCTTTTTTACGGGGTATGAAACTCCTCCATCGTCAGATCGTAGGTACCTGCAGCGTCGTACACCTTGTTGACGTAGTGATCCTCATTGATGGCCATGACCGACATGTAACGGTCTCCAATATCCGGAATGGTCAGGGTAGCTCCTTTACTGATATCTATGATTGCACCGCTGTAGAGGGTATCCCGGTTCATGCGAATAACATTCTGGCTGTCCAACGCTACCGGGGTTCGATAATGCACGATTTTATTAATCCCGGCGCCGGGAATCTTCAGCATCCGATCAAACTGTACAGCCATTTCGGCTCGCACAAAGTTGTCTACATTTACAGGAACAGGTTCGGCTTCATCCGCTACAAGCTAAGACGGTAGCAAGAAAAAAAAGCAGGTCAAGCCTGCAATGATCGTAGTATTACCTAACTTTCTGCCTTTGTGACTTTTTTCCATCTTAGCTTCATCCTCTTCGTAGTTGCCATATTTGTTTCAGCTAACGTTTGAATTAAGCAGCGCGCGACACAGCCTTGCCGCGGAATCGTGCCCCCCAACTTTCCCGCGTCTGCTTGAATGATTTGTTATGCATATGTTCCATAATACGGTATATATTGATATGTATCATGAGGGTTAGCTATGGGCTCATGTTGCCTCGTCGGAGAAAATCTCCTCGATCGGCATCCCGAACAACCGCGCGCATTTGAAGGCCAAAGGCAGGCTGGGGTCGAACTTCTCCTTCTCGATGGCGTTGACAGACTGCCGCGACACGTCCAGCGCGTTGGCAAGGTCCGCCTGGGTCCAGTCACGCTCGGCGCGTAGCACTTTCAGCCGATTTTTCATTTGTAGCGCAAAGAGTTGAGGAGCACGGAGGCCGAGAATGAAATACTCATCAGCATGAAGATGTCCGTGACTTCCTCGTCGATGATGTAGCCCCAGGTCACCAGCAGCGAGTAGCTGATGGTACCGACAACGCTGACGCCGAAGGCCATGGACAGTGCTTCGAGCTGGATCTTGCGCTGCAGGTCATCCATGCCTTTCAGCATGCGCCGGTAACGGTGGACCACCCCCAGGCCGAAGCCCGCATTGATGACTATAGAGAGTACGGTAATCCACTCCGCTGACCACCAGCCATAGAGAGCGGCTTTGTCGGAAACGATTAACGAGACCATCCAGATAAAAATCCAGGCCACCATCTTCATGTTCTCTTTGATGGAGCGCTTGTCGTAGGTGCCGGTTTGGTTTGTTGCTGCATTCATAAGTCAATATCTCTTGTCTATATGTAAAGTAACATATATATATAGTAAAGTATTAACGTATATATGTCAAGTACACTAGACATAGATAATTGAATCGATATTGGTTGGGCGCCTTGTTAAAGGGGCCGCCCGTCCACATCTGCCTGTTCGAAAACGTCAATAAAATGACTGGTGCTGAAGCGTTCAGGGGTATGGGCAACATCGCCGATTTATTGGTCTTAACGCCGAGTTAAGCAGCGCAGCTTTGCTGCGTCCGGCGGAGCCAGCTTGCTGGCGGAACGAACCTGAACACTTTGTTATGTTTCTTCTTGCTCATGGAAATTCTAAGACCCTTTCACTACGCCAGACTCTAATAATGAAGATTGATGACAGTTCTCTAAGATAAACCACTCGATAAGGTTTGTGGATTAGCTCTCGGACATTCTCAGTGGTAAATTCTGGAACAATTCTGCCTATATCTGGGTTATCGGAGAGCGTTTCTATTCGGTCTAGAATCTCGGCAACAAATCGTTGGCCCACCTGCGGAACTAGTTGTTCCTCGTAATAGCGATGTAGTTCTTTTAGATCATTCATCGCCGAGTCGGTGAGGCAAACCTTCACTTCCCGAGACCCAAAATCCTCTTTGCATCAGCTAGATCTGTAACTTTTCCTTCCTTTACCTCCAAAATTCCTTGTGCAACCGCTTGCATAAATGCCACTTTCTCTTCACGCATTTCGTATTCTTTCAACCCCTGGACTACAGCGACACCTCGACCGCGGCTCGTCACTAGAATCGGTCGTTTAGTGTCATTTGCTCGAGTAATGATTTTTCCAGGATTTACCTTGAGGTCAGATAAGGGCACAACATCTTCTGAGAATTTAATCTGCATAATAAATCTCCAAAATCCGATTATTAGACCTGATCATAGCACCTGTTAACAGGTGCGGTATTTGAAACATAACGTTTGAGTTAACCAGCGCAGAAATACGTAGCTTTTTTGCGTCCGGTGGAGGGCCACTGGCCCGGAACGCACTTGAACGATTTGTTATGTATTATCTTCGTGAACTGAACACACTTAACAGCCCGCTCCAAAACTCTGACCACAATTCTCTAGACCTGGATGGAGCCAAGAAACCAAAAGCTGCAAAACCAATTGACACTACCCAAGCAAGTCCGTAGCCGTTATTGAGCAGTTTCATCGCGAAGAATTCAACGAAACCACCAAAGAAATACCCACCTAATCCTGCGACCACACCAGCAATAAACCGGTCTGTTACTTTGGCTGTATCGTGATCGTCTTTTGTATACATAACGTTTAAGCTCAGCGGCCCTGCGAAGCAGGGTCCGACTGCATCGTGTTGTTATGTTGTAAGTCTCTACGGAGTTCCTTCAAAACTTCGGTGGACTCCTGCCTGGCTTCCCACATTGCCACTAACCAATGCAGTAAGTGGCCGCTCACTAGTACCACCAGCGCATACAGCAGCGACAACAAACTCCAAACAGGACCCACATTCATGCCTCCAACCAAGAAAAATGACGCAATGACTGTATACAACGCGAACGCAAGGAAAATTAACCCAACTGCGATTAATAGTGTCCCCGCAACTTTTAATAGTTTGAAATTCGTATCCTTTGGGTGGGTGATTATCTTTATCATTTTCAGTCTCATTTTATCAACATAACGCTAAGTTAAGCGGCCGCCTGGAAGGCGGTCCGGTGGAGCCAGCTTGCTGGCGGAACGTACTTGAACGCCTTGTTAAGTGCCACCGCTGCATGCAAGCAGCAGCGGGTTATACCGAGCCCTGTTCGGCTCGCCTGCGTGCAGCGCACCAAAACAACCAAGCCGAGCCGGTAAATAACGCGACGAAAAATCCATTTAGCATCAAGATATCTCCTGGCCCGCTCTGCGGGGAGCCCAGCCCGGCAATAAGTGCGATTGCAGCGACCAGAACCTGAGCGATTGCTGTCGCCAACAACACACGTGCCATTCCACGTGGCTGGAAGCGTGCGATGATGGAACCGATGACCCCGACGGCAAGCACCCCGACATACATCAAGTTTGCGGGGTCGCCCTCCTTCCCGATGATGCCAACGGCAAGGTTTACCCAGATGAGGAGAAATGCCGCGGCAAGCGTAACGCCAATGGCGATTCGATACGAAACACCACCCATCTTCTTCGACACCAGCTTATACGTGAGACCAGCGCTGAACAGGAGGGTGCCGGCAACAGCGAAATCGGCTAAGTCCCAGACCACTTCATCAGTAACCTGCATCGCCAACAAGGGGAGCAGCAATATGAATGCTGTCTTGAGCGCAACGCCGATAACGGGCCGGTACGCAGGACCGATTGAACCTGTTCTCATGAGCTTCCTTTAAAGTGATGACAGTCTCCAGCTTACAGTAGAAAAGTGAAGTCTCTATGGCTACTTTGCGTTCTTTGTGAAGCAATGAAGAAGTTGGTTCCTAACGCTTGAATTAACCGGCGCGCGGAGGGACTTTCCCGCGAAAATACACCGCCCAGCCCTTCCGCGTCTGCTTGAATGATTTGTTATGTGGCATTTACTTTGGGAAAGTATTTAACATTAGGTAGCGCTTTAAAATCTGCATCCTGGGTCCAAACAACCGCACTGAACTTGTTTCCTGTTGCATAAATTATACTGTCGGCCAAAGGTAACTTGTATTTCAAACCGAAAACTGCTGCGTCAATAGCCAACGAACTATCAAGTGTTACCACTCTTCCTTGTTCCATATGTGCAATTCCCTCCAGCGCTGCATTTTCATCCCTTTGGCGCATAATGCACTTAAATACTTCTGTAAGTGTAATGCTGGGAACCAGCAATTTCTCAATGTCCTCTATTGCTGTGGCAAATTCTTCGGAGTTTTTATCTCCTGCAAAATAAGATAGCCAAGCAGACGAATCTACAACATTCATACCCTGTCCGTATCTCTCTCAACGCTTGTATCTATCCCTCTCAAAAAACCTCTCAGCTTTTTCATTGGTTGAATTGGTATTAACTCAATACGATTTCTATAGGTCAGCACTTGTATTTTCTGACCAGATACAATCCCCATTGATTCTCGCACCGCTTTAGGTATAACCACTTGATATTTGGGCGAAACTGTTACGGAAGTCATGCGATACTCCATCGATTGCACTGTCGTAATACGATATGTCTATCGATGGCACATGTCAAGACACATAACCTTGAATTAGCCGGCGCGCGAGCCGACGTTTCCGTCGGAACGCACCGCCCAACTTTCCCGCGTCCGGTTTAATGATTTGTTATGAGTCTATCTTTGATTCTTTTCCATGCCATATTCGAAGAATGATTATCGAATCTTTTTTCCTCAAGTACCGAATGGTGTAGTTTCCAACAAAAAGATCGCGAATCAATTTCGGATTGGGAGCGTGCCTGACGGGAAGCCCAATATCAGGGAAAACTGCCAGATTCTCAATCCCATCCAATAGTTCGGCCGCTATCCGCCGTGCAGCATGTGGATTCTTTTTTTCTGCAAATGCGCGTAATCGTTCGAGATTGTGAATTGCCTCTGCCGTATATCTGATTCTCATACGGTAGGCGGAGGTTTCGGCGAATCGTTGCCCCAGGATTTAAGCCACTCAGAAACATCTAATGATTCAACCAAACGCCCGGCTTTAACAGATTCCAGAGCTTCAGTCGTGTCTGACCATCTAAGTTCTTCCATGGACTGACGTAGCACAAACTCCTTAATGGCCTGGTTGATCAGGTAATTCTTACTTCTATCCAGCTTTTGAGCGAGCTGTTCGAGCGGAATTTCGACATCCTTACTTAAGCGAATACTCGTAACACCCATAACTAATCCTACGTTGTAGTTGAATGTACTACACTATACTACAAACTTGGAAATAGCTGTCAAAGAAGAAGTTTACCTGCACGCCTATGACACGGTCTCTGACTCAAGGAATGGCATCGGAAAATACTTTGATCTGTACGGCCCCACTGCGCTTTGGGACGAAAGACGCCAGATAGTATATATTTTTCTCAGCAGTCGCTAACCCTGGCAGCTTAACCGATGGGCTGGAATTCACTTATAGAACTGGGTTCGGCTGTCCAAACAAACGGGGCCACCTCTATTCAATATTTGTAATTTCATAATTCAAGTGAATGATATTACTACTTGCTCAGCCGGTGAATTTTACAGCTAACGACCCAGCTCACGGGATTTTGTGAAGCGCAGCGTAGCAAAATTCCGGTGCGGCGCCTTGTTATGCATTTTTTGTAGAGACAACTTCAACATTGAAACACTCATGATCAAGAGGTGGTTGAAAATAGCTTGTAACATGATGAAAGACTTCCTCAGTATCAAATTGAGTGCGCTCAGGATTTGTTTTTCTTCGTTTTTTAATTCGTTGTATGCAGACGTTGTCAGTAACATCTAAATAAACTAGCTTATGTGGAAAGTCATGCTCCTTATATATCTCTTTAAACCATGCCCTTTGATTTTCTGTATTTCCTGGGAAATCCATTACCACTG
>QIKV01000116.1 GCA_003233115.1 Oceanospirillales bacterium | reverse complement strand
TATTTATATATTTATAGTGCAACGCACACTCAATATATCGGGTAGGAGGGACAAGCTGAGACCGGTGAATCCGGTCGAGAGGGCGACCTGGGTTGGCAGCTCTGCCGCTCGCGATTATCCGGCCTAACCAGCAAAGCATTTGACTCCACCCCCATTTAAATAGATTCTTGATCACCACCCTGCCACCACAGAATACAAAAACAAGCATGAGCGCAACCAACCACAGCACACAATTTCACCTCGGTGAGGAATTCTGGGGGCAGCCAAAAGGCCTGTATATCTGCTTTTTCACCGAGATGTGGGAGCGGTTCTCCTTTTACGGCATGAAGGCCCTGTTGTTTCTCTACCTGATCAAGTACCACTTGATGGGTGATGCGCCCAGTTACCAATTGCTCGGGGCCTATGGTGGCATGGTCTACGCGATGCCAGTGATCGGCGGTTTGCTGGCGGATCGCTGGCTGGGGATGCGCAAGGCGGTCGTGGCCGGTGGGGTACTGTTGATTCTGGGCCATTTCGGTATGGCCTTTGAGGGTGAGCAGGCACGTATGATTAATGGTGAAATCCAGCGTGATGAAGGTGCCTTGCAGATATTCTATTTTTCACTCGCGCTGATTATCGGTGGCGTTGGGCTTTTGAAGCCGAACATTTCGACCATCGTCGGCAAGCTGTACCCGCAGAATGATCCGCGCCGGGACGGTGGTTTTACTATTTTCTACGCCGGCATTAATGTTGGCGCGCTGTTTGCCAGCCTGATTGTTGGTTACCTGGGCGAGACTTTTGGGTGGAAGTATGGCTTTGGTGCCGCAGGCATCGGCATGATCCTGGGCTTGACTGTGTTTTTGACCGGTCAGAAATACCTGCACGGCCATGCCGAACCGAAAAAACCGGAACTATTAAAGGAAAGGGTGTTGGGGCCGCTGAACCGCGAATGGGCTATTTACCTGGGCTCGCTGCTGGGTGTCTTCGTGATCTGGCAGTTGATGCAGCACACATGGGCTGTCTCTGGCGCCATGAACATTATGTCTGTCATACTGGTAACCTGGTTCATCTGGTTTGTGATTAAAAAATGCAGCCAGGTTGAACGCCAGCAAATGATCAGCCTGGTTGTACTGATATTGATGGTGCTGGTATTTTTCACTTTGTATGAGCAGACCTATGGTTCCTGGGTAGCCTTCACCGACCGGTTACTGAATAAAGATTTGTTCAGCATTGCGAGTGCAACCGCCGAGCCGGTGCTGCCCTGGACCGTGGTGCCTTTGGTAATCAGTCCGCTGGCCATGCTGGCAGCCCTGCAACTGGCCGGTCAGGGCAAACTCAGACTGGGCGAAATACTGATCGGCTCGGTGGCCATTTTAATGTTGGCAGCCTTTATCCGTGACATGTCGGTGGTGCAGCAGACGGCCGGTTCGCTGACCTTCCTGGGCGCGTTCTTTATCGTTGTATTGACACCGTTTTTTGCCTGGTTATGGCCCTGGCTGGAAAGACATGGCAGAAACCCGAGCAAGCCGGCCAAGAGCGCCATCGGCCTGTTGCTCGGCGGTCTTGCATTTCTGCCGATGGCCTACGCGGCCCACCTCGCCGGTATCAATGGCGTGGCCAGTGTCTGGTGGCTGGTGCTGGCTTACGCGGTGCTCGAGTTCGGTGAATTGAGCATCTCACCCATTGGCCTCAGTGCGGTCACACAACTGTCTGTGCCGCGTGTTGTCAGCGTTATGATGGGGGCCTGGTTCCTCGCGACCGCCTACTCGGAAGTGCTGGCAGCCAGGTTCGGTGCATTGACGGCGATGGATGTCCCGGCAGGCGAAACGCTGGATGTAGCCGTTGCAGCGGCGCGCTATGGCGACCTGTTTATGATGATGTTCTGGATCGGTATTGCCGCCTCGGTGGTCGCATTCGCGCTGGTGCCGCTGGTACGAAAAGGCATGCATGGGATTAAATAAAGGGTGAGATGACGGCCTGGAGGGCGCAGCTAGGCTGCCCCCTCCTTGTTCCGCTGTTTACCGGAAGCAAAATATAAGACACTTCCCACCAGGAAGAAGGCGGTCGTGGTTAGCCAGGCAGTCATTGAAGCGAATGTGATCAACCACAAGCTCAATATCAATGCCAGAGCCGGTATCAGGTGGCCACCCGGTAAGCGAAATTGATCCTCTGGCGGTTGCATGGTTCTTTCCAGTATTGGCAGTGCGGCGACGCTCAGGATATAGGCGAGCAAACGGGCCAGAGTGCTGACCACTGCCAGCCAGACAAAACTGCCGCTGAGCGCCAATGCCAGGGCCAGGACTGCAAAAAAGATGATGGAGTTAGCCGGTGTGTGAAAACGTGAATGCACTTTTCCAAACCACGCCGGCAGGGAACCCATCCTGGCCAGTGCATAGGTCATGCGCGGTGCTGACAACATGGATGCAGAGCAGTTACCGCCGATGGAAAATACCGCACCGAAGGTGAGCAGGGCGGCGCCGCCGGCGCCCAGTAGAGCAGCAGACACATCAGCCAGCGGTGCTTTGCTGTCTGCGAGCCCTGGCAGCACCGATATGGATATCCACTGGATCAGGAAATAAAACACGGTGATAGTCAACACGGTATAGGTCAGCGCGCGCGGGATATCACGCCGGGGGTCACGGGCTTCGCCTGCAAGTACCACAGCACTTTCAAAGCCCACAAAGGCATACAGCAGGACCAGCACGGTTTCACCGAAGGTCCGGATTTCCGGCAGACCGCTTTGCACCAGGAGGTCCGGGCGAACGTGAGACAGTCCAACCACCACCAGCAGAAGAAGCGGCACCAGCTTCACGGCTGAAAACAGGTAGATCACCAGCATGCTCTTACGAACCCCGATAATGTTTGATGCAGCGAGGATGACAAATATCAGTGTAACTGCAAGCTGGTGAGCCAGGCCTGATTCCAGCGGTGCCCAGAACCAGCCGGCATAAATAACCATCAATTTCACGTTGGCGCCCAAGGCAGCAAGCCGTCCGATATAGGTCAACCATCCCACCTGGAAGCCGGCAAACGGACCAAATGCCTCGCCGGCGTACTGGATGGGGCCGCCGGTATCACTGACAAAACTGGCGGCACGTGAGAAACACAGGACGATGGTCATGATCAGCACGGCGCAAAACAGGAATAACCAGGGGCTGAAGTTACCGCTGCGGGCAGCAGCTATCGCGGGCAGGGCAAAAATTCCGGCGCCGATGACGCCGTTCAGGGCAATGGCTGCAAAGCCCAGGCGGCTGATATCTCGTTCAAGTGGTTCGCTATTGTTCATTTTCTTCCAGGTTTGGGCACCGTTGGAAGACAATCATGCCATGGTTCCTGGCAGAATCGGAACATTCATTTGTCAGGCGCAACAGCACAACCCGGCTAATTGAGAACGCCCCCTAAGCCCCGCCGGTTTAATTATTTTCCGTCTTGGTGCAATATGCGGACTCATGTATTGCAAATGTTATTCCTCCATCGCTGAAATTCCGTCTACGCTTTGGGACGGTATATTCGACAGCGCCAACCCCTTTGTGCAGCATGCCTTTTTACTGGCGTTGGAAGAAAGTGGCTGTGTCAGCGCAAAAACGGGTTGGCAACCCCTCCATCTGGCGCTATTGGATGGCGAGCAGATTGTCGCTGTGATGCCGTGTTACGCCAAAACTCATTCCTACGGTGAATTTGTATTTGATTGGGGCTGGGCTGAGGCCTACCAACGCCATGGGCTGGATTATTATCCCAAGCTGATCAGTGCCATTCCGTTTTCACCGGTTACGGGTCCGCGTATTGGTGTGGCCCCTGGGGCTCGGAAAAGTGATGTTCTGGCGGCGATGATTGATGCTGTACAGCGCTTGGCTCTGACCCAGGATTATTCCAGCTGGCACCTCCTGTTTCCAGATCAGGATCTGCAAGAGGACCTTGCGCGGATGAAGGACGGGGGGATGCTCCTGCGTCGTGAGGCAGTGCAGTTTCATTGGTTCAACCGCGACTATCGCACATTTGATGATTTCCTCGCATCGTTGCGCTCCGCCCGACGTAAGAATCTCAAGCGGGAAAGGCGAAAAGTGGCGGAGCAGGGGGTTGTTCTGCAAAGAAAAACAGGCCAACAGATCAGCGCTGAAGACTGGCGGGATTTCTATCAGTGCTATATGGATACCTACCGTAAACGCAGCGGCCACGATGGCTACCTGAACCGTGATTTTTTTGATTTGCTACGCCGGTCCATGGCTGAGCACCTGATGCTGGTGGTTGCGCGTAAGGGACCGGTCACTGTTGCCGCATCATTGTTCCTGTTTGATAACAATACGTTGTATGGTCGTTACTGGGGTGCTCTGCAGGATATTTCCTGCCTGCATTTTGAAGCCTGCTTTTACCAGGGCATAGAATTCTGTATTGACCGGGGCCTGCAGAAATTCGATCCGGGAACTCAGGGTGAGCACAAGTTATTGCGGGGGTTCGAACCGGTCAGAAGCACCTCGTATCACTGGATAAAGGATGTCCGTTTCCGCACTGCAATCGCTGACTTCCTGCGCCTGGAGAAATTAGAGACAGATGACTATCAACAGCAGGCAGAAATGGTTTTGCCATACAAAAAGGGCAACTAGAGGGTGTGCTCGATGGCCTCAGCGAGGATTTCCAGCGCGCTCTGGTTACAAGGTGGTAGTTCAGCATCACTGAGCTTGAGCGGTGTGGTGCGCTCACCCCAGCGGATCAAACCGGCTGCGCGGGTCAGTCCGGCACCAAAGGCAGCCAGCAATATTCGGTCGCCAGATTTGATCCGGCCAGCCTCAAGTGCTTCTGTCATTGCCACCGGAATCGTAGCGGCGGACGTATTACCGTAGTTGTGTATATTTACTTCAACCCTGGACATATCAACCGACAGGTATTTTGCCAGCGATTCGATGATGCGCAGATTGGCCTGGTGCGGGATAATCCGGTCGATGTCGTGCGTCGTCAGGCCCAACTCTTCCAGCACAATTTTAGTCTCCATGGCCATGCCTTTGACTGCACGGCGAAAAATCTCCCGACCGTCAAACTGGACACCAAAAACACCGTAGTCTGCTGCGAAACGGTTTCCGGTGGTACCAAAATCGGGAATCTGCAGCGCATCTGCTGCATCTCCTTCGCAGCCCAGGTGGGAAAATAACAAACCGCATTCCTCTTCTGAGGGTTCCACCACGACGGCCCCGGCACCATCGCCAAACAGCACGGCGGTATCGCGTAGCGACCAGTTCAAAAACCAGGTGATACGTTCTGAACCGATCACCAACGCTTTTTTGAAGGCGCCGGAGCGGATCATGGAGGTTGCTACTGTCAAGCCGTAGACGAAGCCGCTACAGCCGGCATTGAGGTCAAACACTGCTGCATTGTAGGCACCTGTTTTGCGTTGTACGTGTGCCGCCGTACTGGGGATAACAGTATCGGGCGTACAGGTGGCGACGATCAGCAGGTCGACATCCTTGACATCCGCATCTGCAGCAGCCAATGCCCGCTGGGCGGCTACCGCCGCGAGGTCACTTCCCGGTACATGCGAGACACGCCGCTCAATGATGCCGCTGCGTGTTCTGATCCATTCATCAGAAGTATCAATGACCGAAGCAATTTCTTCATTGGTCAGAACTGCGGGTGGGACACATTTTCCCCAGCCGGTGATTGCAGCATATCCAGTCATACTTTAGTGTGATCCTGAAGGCGAGGGGTTAGCAACGTAAATTATAAAACTGTAATTCAAAAGAGTATAGTGTTCGTCAATCCCGACCCGCAGGGCTGACGGCCCGGGCCAGTCTCCAGACCGGCATTCGGTCCTGCCTTCTCCCTCCACAGGAGTAACATGCCATGACAGTTAGACATGGGTTCTTTGTTTTCAGCGCTGCCTTACTGGCGTTGCTGGCGCTTTGGTCTGCCAGTTGGCCGCCGGCTGCCTGGCTGTTCATCGTGCTGATTCCAGTCATTGCGGTGGGTATCCATGACATGGTGCAACGCCACCACACCATTTTGCGCCTGTACCCCGTCATTGGTCATTTCCGCTATGTGTTCGAATCGGTGCGCAAGGAAATCCAGCAGTATTTTGTGGAATCGGATATTGACGGCCGACCCGTCGCCCGGGAATTTCGTGCCCTGGTTTATCAGCGTGCCAAGGGTGACCGGGACACCCGTCCGTTCGGAACCGTTTTTGATGTTTACCGGGATGGTTGTGAGTGGATCAACCATTCGCTGGTACCCAAACAAATTACCGATCTGGATCCACGGATTGTCTTTGGTGATAAAAATTGCAAACAGCCGTATGCAGCGTCACCATTGAATATATCAGCGATGAGTTTTGGCGCGTTGAGCAAGAATGCCATCATGGCGCTGAACAAAGGCGCCAAAATGGGTGGTTTTTTCCACAATACCGGCGAAGGCGGACTGAGCCCTTATCATCTCAAACATGGCGGAGACATCGTCTGGCAGATTGGCACGGCCTATTTTGGCTGCCGCACGCCTGAGGGTGGCTTTGACGCTGAGAAATTTGAAAAATCAGCCAATTTGCCGGTGGTAAAGATGATAGAAATCAAGCTGTCGCAGGGTGCCAAACCCGGTCATGGGGGAATTCTGCCGGCAGCGAAGCTAACCCAAGAGATTGCTGCTATCCGCCACGTGCCCATGGGTCAGGATGTGGTTTCACCGGCAGCACACAGCGCGTTCGATTCGCCGCTCGGGCTGTTGCAGTTCGTGGCACGGTTACGTGATTTATCAGGCAGTAAGCCGGTCGGGTTCAAGTTGTGTATTGGCAGCAAAGCCGAGTTCCTTGCTATTTGCAAGGCGATGCTGGAAAGCGGCATCACGCCAGACTTTATTACCATTGACGGCGCGGAAGGGGGCACCGGCGCAGCCCCTATTGAACTGACAAATTCAGTTGGCACGCCGTTGCGGGATGCGCTGGTTTTCGTAAACCGCGCACTTATAGGCGTCGGCTTGCGTAAGCAGATCCGCCTGATCGCTTCGGGTAAAGCATTGTCTGCATTTCATGTCATCAGGTTACTGGCATTGGGTGCAGACACGGTCAATTCCGCGCGTGCGATGATGTTTGCACTGGGGTGCGTGCAATCCCGTAGCTGTAACACCGATAAGTGCCCCACCGGTGTTGCGACTCAGGATCCGGCGCGTTACAAGGCGTTGGACGTTGAGCACAAGGGTAAACGCGTGTGCAACTACCAAAGAACCATGGTTGAAAATCTGCTCGATGTTCTGGCGGCCGCCGGCTTGGAAAAGCTTGAGGATCTGCAGCCACGGCACATCAACCACCGGGTCGGTGGAACTGTGGTCAGGAACTACGATGAAATGTACCCGGCGATCCCGGTCGGTTGCCTGTTGGAAGAATCTACGGTGCCGGCGCACTGGCGGTCGGACTGGGCCATGGCCAATGCAAATGGGTGGTAGCAGTCGGTAGGGCTGATTATTTTTGCACACTACCGCAGAGTAGCGTGGATTGAACGATTGAACTATAAAAGTTTATACTTGCCGCATGCACAAAATTCAATCTTGTCTGTTACTGGCGCTGTTGCTGCCGGTCTCTGTCATGGTGTATGCGGGCGAAACCCCGGCAGAAGATGAGCTGGGTTTTACCACCGAGGCGCCCAGCGCTGGGGAACTGACAGGGGCCGAAGAATTGCCACTGGAACTGGACCCCATGGTCGTTACAGATCCGGGCCTGAGTTTCAAGCAGGAAGTTGCGCTCCGTATTGTTCGCCAGGCTTACAATGCCCGGCGCAGCGATCGCCAGGAAGACATTGACAAGTGGGTTTGCTGGCTGGGCCGGCCAACCGGCAGCCACTTCAAGCATTTGAGCTGTGCCCGCAACGGCGATATCCGGGCTTTACGGCCGGCGCAGGATGGACGCTTTGGCCAGGCTTTTCGCAAGGCGGGCTACGGCAAAATCATGCAGACCACCCGCACCGTCAATCGTTGGAAACTGGAGCACGCCCTGGCAGAGTTGCCTGGATCAAGTGATTTTGACCGGGAGTTCCTGGGCCTGGTAATGGCCGGCCAGCAACCGCCCCGGGATATCCCCGATGATGAAGAACTGGATCAGTTTGCCAGTGCCTGGGTACAGGTCGGGATATTGTATAAAGCAGACAAGCCTGAGCTTGAGCAGATTGCGGCCATTGAACAAGAAGGCTTAACCCTCAAGCGCTATAACCGCATTGCTGAATTGGTCGAAATCTATCAGAGTGTGGAGAATCAGGTCAGCGAACGGATAAAAGAACAGCCAGGCACAGACATTCGACATGAGTGAGTATCCACATGAAGCAAGTACCCATTATTGTGCTTGCCCTGTTGCTGGCTGCGTGTTCCACGGCTCCGGATGAGGGTGGTTCAGCAACCGGGGCGGCCGCGAATGAGATTGCAAATGGGGTTGCCTGCCACATTGTTTACGACGCCGGCAGCACGGGAACGCGGCTCTACATCTACCAGCAGACTGCAGCAGGATGGAAACAGCACAGCGGACCCAAAACGGCTGCCTTGTCTGACCCGGTGCGCGGGAATCAGGTAAGTACCATGGCAGAGGCCGAAGCTGTGACCGATGCCATGGTCGCGGCATTGGATGGTATGCGCCGCGACGGACCGTTGCAAAAGGATGGCAGTCGCAGGTGGCAGGCGTTTGACTGGCAGTCACAATGCCGCCTGGACACAGTGGCTGTCTATGCAACGGCCGGTATGAGGCTGGCCGAACGGGAGTATCCGGCCGCAGCCCAATGGCTGTGGGACAGTTTGAACCGGAAACTCAGCGCTGCACTTGGCATGGCTGTGACCACGCGCACGTTGACAGGTTTTGAAGAGGGGTTGTTTGCCTGGCTGGCCACGCGCGAAGTGCAGGAGGATGGAAATTTTGGGATTGTGGAAATGGGTGGTGTTTCGGCACAGATCAGTTTTCCATGCTCAGACTGCAAGGCATCAAGGCAGGTGATAGTGCAGGGTATGGATGTACCGCTGGTAAGCTATTCCTTCTCAGGGTTGGGCCAGGATGAGGTATGGAAGAAGCTCTCCGGGCGTGCCGCCTGCCAGCGCGGGGCGGGCTGGAAAAATCCGCAATGGCAAGTTTCGGACTGTACGGAGGGTATTGAGTTACCCACAGGCATTGAGCAGGCGCTCAGAGAGTCGGTCAGTCAGGCGGATGTGCGTCGCTGGTATCTGGCAGGCGCATTCGGCTACGCTGAATCTTCTGATATTGACGATTATTGCCGCAACAATACCGACAGCGGGTTCCAACCCGGAAGCTCGTGTTTTCGTGCCGTGTACCAACCGTTTTTCCTGAATTCCCTGGGCGTACCGGTGAGTTCTGCACTCAGTGATGTGGACTGGACACTGGGGGCTGTGATATGCACAGTCAACGACTGCCTGGCGAAAGCCGGATCACCGGAATGTCAGTGGTCCGGCACTGGCTGTGTGGAGTGAAGCACCCGCGTGGGTCAGACAAATATCGCCAGGTCCTGCCGCAGGCAGGAGATACTGGCCGGGGTTTTGCCCAGGAATTCGCCATCCGGCCCCAGCAGCATGCCGGCGGGCGAGCGTATGCTGATGTGCGCGGCCTGGTGGACAGTGACCTCTGCTTGCTCAATGTGTCCGCCATGGTAGATCGTCGGGAACAGTTTAAGCAGTCGGCTGCGCGGCAGTTTCTGCAGCAATGTGACGTCCAGGAGTCCGTCATTGGTGGTCGCGCCGGGGGCGATCAGAAAGTGCGTGCCGGTATAGCGGGTGTTTGAAATGGTGACAAAAATATTGTCCTGGTGTATTTCCTTGCCGTCGAGTTCAATAACCAGAGGATAGCTTTTTAACTTCAATACCTGCCACAGTGTACCCATGGTATAAGCTGCATTGCCGATGAGTTTGAGACTTTTCGCTGTCACGCTGGCATCAACCGCCAGGCCCATGCTGACGATATTCAGGAAGTAGTACCCGGTATCCGCTGCCTGAACGTGGCCGACGTCCACCCGGCGTGTTTGTCCTCTGTGCAGCAGATCAATCGCTGCAGCCCAGTCAAATGCCTGCAAGCCCAGGTCACGTGCAAAAGCGTTGCCGGTGCCAATAGGTAACAGCCCCAGGGGGATTCGTTCCTGCTGCGGGTGCTGATAGAGACCATTGAGGACTTCGAATACGGTGCCGTCACCGCCGGCTGCTACCACCCCGTCAAAACCGGTAAGGTCCGTGGCTGCGACCAACGCACTGGCATGGCCCGGGTGGCTCGTCAGTTCTACGGTTACGTGTATACCGAGCCTGTCCAGGCGGGCTTTGATTTTGGCCAGCTTTTTTAACGAGCGGCCATGAGCAGCGCTGGGATTGAAAACCATCAACAGCCTCAATTGACTGTGCTCCCTCGAGTTGTGAACCGGTAATATTCTATTGTACTCAGGTGCTGCGGTCGCCCCCGGTCGCAGCTGGCACCCAATTTTTGTTATCCTTGGCGCTACGAACAGGAAGGACTCGGTGTTCTGAATATTGCAATGATCGCAATGAAAACACGATTCAGCCGAAAATTGCACATGGCTTTTGCAGCGATGCTTGCGATTGCACTGGCGTTGGCGTGGTATTTTTATGACAGCGTTCAGTGGTTTGAATATGACGTGGAGCGTATAGCCCTGGCCAACTCTGTGTTGAACGGCCATCGCGTGTTATCGGTACAGACCGAAAGGAAGCTCGCCCTTATCCAGGAAAGTGTGGCCCTGGGCGCCGTTGGGAATTTGTCGCAATGGCAGGAGAATATCCGCGACTTACGTGTCACATTCGCCCAAATCAGACAAGCGATTGCGGATGAAAAAGCGCTGCGGAGTGCTGAAATTGATACCCGCGAAATTGAAGACATCGATGAGTTGGAGAACCAGGTCGAAACCATCATTGGTTCTGGTGAAACGATCAGGCTGGCACTGGAGGCAGGAAATATCGAAGTGGCACGCACCGAAGCGGAGGCACTACACAGCGAAGGGATCGTGGAATTGTTTAGCGTATTAATGGATGAGACGCTGGCGGCCAATTCCAAGAAAGTTGCTGATGCCAATGCGGAGGCCATTTCCCTGTCACGCTATATTACCGGTGTACTGCCGTGGTTTATGTGGGCGCTGGCAGGTCTCACCGGGCTGGTTGTGTGGCTATTTTCACGCAGTCTGACCCGCTCTGTCAGCGTTCTGTACGACGGCGTACGGGCCTTTACCGGCGGTGACCTGACGCACCGCATTCCGGAGTTGCGGGAAAAGGAATTCGAGCACCTGGGGAAAGCCTTCAATACCATGGCACATGAACTGGCCGACCACCGTACCGCTATGCACGATTCGAACGTGCGCCTGGAGGCGGTGGTTGATGAACGTACACGTGCCTTGAAAAGCAGTAATGATATGCTGGCTATGGTGGATGAAAACCGGCGCAAATTGCTGGCTGATATCAGTCACGAATTTCGCACGCCACTGACCGTGATTCGTGGTGAAGCGGAAATTGCCATGCGCGGCAGGGAGAAAACTGAGGGGGAATACAGGGAAGTGCTGGCGCGGATCATTGAACAGACTGACCAGACTACCCGCCTGGTCGATGACCTGTTGTTTATGGTCAGGGCGGATGCAGGTGAACCGCGCCTGAAAGTGCGTCCGGTTTCCGTCGGCAGTTTGCTGGCTCCGGTTTGTAGTGATTTTGCTGCCAAAGCTGAGAAAAGCGAGGTTACACTGATTCAGTCGTTTGCCGATGAGAGCTCCGTGGTCATGGGCGATGCCGGTCGCTTGCGCCAGGTTTTTGCTATCCTGATTGACAATGCACTGCAATACTCCGAACCGGGTGACAGCGTTGAAGTGGGCCTTGCAAGAGCGGACAGCGAAGTGATTGTGACGGTTCGCGACAATGGTATCGGTCTGACTAAAGAGGAGGCCCGGCAAGCGTTTCAGCGGTTTTTCCGGGGTGGGCAAGCCCAGGGGCATGCCCACGGTACCGGTCTTGGCCTGCCGGTTGCCAAGGCGATCGTTGAGGCACATAAAGGTAGCATCAGCCTCGAAGGTGAGCGGGGAGAGGGTGCAATAGCAACCGTTGTTTTGCCTGCTGAAGACAAACTTAAGGCGGTGGCATGAGAATATTGATCGTCGAGGACGAAGCACGAATAGCGGATTTCCTGGAGCGTGGTCTGCGGGCAGAGGGCCACTTCTGTGTTGTTGCAAATGACGGCGAATCCGGTTTGTCACTGGCGCTTGAAGGCGACTTTGACCTGTTGTTGCTGGATCTGATGCTGCCTGGAATACACGGTCATGAAGTATGCCAGCAGTTGCGTATGAACAAGATCAATACGCCCTTGATCATCCTGTCAGCCATGGACAGCCTTGAGGATGTGATTGCCGGCCTGCGCATGGGCGCTGATGACTACCTCACCAAGCCGTTCTCTTTTGAAGAGTTACTCGCGCGTATCGAGACGATAATGCGCAGAAGCTCCGCCATTAGCGGCGAAGTACAGCCCATCAGGGCCGGTCCGCTGGAATTCGACCGCCAGTCGCTGCGTTTTTCCGTGGGCGGAAATAGCGTGAAGATGACGGCCAAGGAACTTGCAATCATCGAATTGCTGATGAGTAAACCGGGCACCCTGTTTAGCAGGGAACGCATACTCAGCAATGTCTGGGGGCTGAACATGGATCCTCTGACCAATGTTGTCGATGTTTATATCGGTAAACTACGTAAAAAGATTGATCGCCAGTCTGAAGATTCAATGATCGAAACAGTCCGGGGCCTGGGTTACCGTCTGAATATCAAGGGTTAAATTTTACTCCTGATGGCGTTGGATTCAGGTGCCTGATATTTCATCAAAAATTTAACTTGCGTTCATGTTTGTTTCATTATCTGTTAAGTCGTGTGGACTATCATTGTGCCGTGGTCTTTGGTTTACCATACTCAGTTTTTCCCTTGCTGATGCCTTGGGCAAACTAAGATCCAGATAGACCCTGATTGCCGGATTCTGACCTTTAACGGGTGGCGAAGAAACCTGAGAGGATGGCAGGCAGGCGGCTGGTAGTAGAGCCGGAACCGGATTACCCATGTTGCAAGGATATTAACATGGAACCATTCGGGGCTCTTCCAGCCAGCCGGAGAGAGTATCGTCACCGCACTGTCAGGATGATTTTGCGGTGATGCTCTGTCTGAGTTGACCACATGTACGGGAAAGCTCAAGTCCCGGGGGTCATTTGCCGATATCGTACCTCAGGTAATTAGCACCCAGCACCGCCCCGGCGTGATAGCGGTGGCCGCCATAAACGATGGTGGCTGGAGAGAACCTTATCCTGGTCGGCAGTGGCTGAACTTCCAGCTCCATTTGTCCGGAAAAAAACTCTGCATCATCGCCGGCAATGGCCTGTTCTACTTTTTTGACTGTCAATCCAATCCCGCACCTGGCCAGCAGTTGCGGGTTATTTACGAATACCGACTCCAATGGTGAAGGCGTCATGGCAAGTGGCATGACGAACCCCGACCAGTTTGCGGTCAGGGTTGCTTTGCCTATTTCCATGCTGGCCAGTATGCTGTCTGCTGAGGCCACTGCAACCGCGCGACTGGCGAACGGTGCGCTCCAGGCACTAATGCAGGTTTTCAGTGGTGCCGGGATATTGCCGGGCGTGAATTTCAGCTTACCGGTAATTTCAAGGTCGGATTTCAGCGCCATATCCAGTTTGAGGCGGGAAAAATCATCCTCGATCCTGAATCTGGAAAAGACTGCGCTGAGTCTACCGCGGTTTTTTGTATCTGCGCTAACCCCGGCAAGTGCCGTTAGCGTTTCCATGCCGGTCTTGACCCGTTCACAGGCAGATACTTCGACGTCGGATTCTATTTCGCAACTGCGCGCCGCTTGGGCGTTCAGTTGCTCACAATCAGCTTTTTCGGTTGCCAAATTTGTAATACAGGCATTTTGGTCGGCCTCATACTTGTTATTCTGACGGTTGCGTGCCGCCTCACAAATTGGGTCGATCGCCTGACTGACACAACGATTATTCAGTGGATTGTAAAAAAGGCAGGATGAACAATCACGTGTATCCCTGAGTCGTCTGCATTGCACGAGGGACGCGGTACATTGGTTGGGGGAAGGGCAGCTACGTTGTTCGCAGGTAATGTCCCGGGTTTCAAAAGGCAGCATCTGAGCGGCAAACTGCAGTTGTGCCAGGGCACTCTGATCGAACTCAGCTTCAATGTGCAAATCAGCCATGGATGCCTTGAACACACCCTGCAGAAAGGAGCGCCTGATCTCGATCAGGGCAATCTGCGGGTCTTCATCGCCGATGGAGAAGTTGGCGGTTCTGGCATTGAATTCACTGCGCAGTGCCGCAAAAGTCTGGTTGGTGAATGCTTTGTCAGTTTGCGAATCAGCGCCCTTTGCCACCAGCGTGCGCACCGTTTGGGAGTACAGAATACAGCCTGATTCTTTTTCAACCACCAGCACCTCCCAGTGCGAGGCCCCGGTGATGGTACGACCTATTGAAGACCATGTTCTCCAGCGCTCGCTGGGGCCGACTGCCAGTTCTTCGACGGCGATTGGCTGACCATCCGCAAACCAGTAATGGATGATGGTCATGGGCCGTTTTGCACCTGAAATTTCTGAATAGAAATAACGCAGGTTTTCCGGACTGGTCATATTACGCGCCAGGCCGACAGGCTCCCGTGATTTGATGTCGCGGGCAAACACTGCTCTTGACACTTCAATGTCAGCGGGACAGGTTGACAGATCCGGAATAAAATTCATGTCGAGCGCAATGGTGGTGGTATCAGCTTCAATCAATACCGCGCTTCCCGCTACTACGAACACGCCATTGAGTGCTTGTGAGTGGCTGGCTGAAGCATTGCCCAGGCCCGGCAGGGATGCACCGACTTCTATCTTGGCCAGGGGCACCGCATCAAGGGGAATGGTATTGTTGTCCTGCAGCACCAATGCAGTTGTGATGCCGGTGTTCAGGCGTTGCAAGACCAATCGGGTCAGTTCCGGACTGGCTTCAGCGTAAGATTTTCCCTCAAAAGTAAAATTGGCAGCGTTAATTTGCAGCCGATTAAAAAACGGAAACCATTCCAGCCGTTTGCCGGTGTAGTCCAGCAATATGTCGCCGACAACTGAAGCGGCAATAACATTGCCGGTGTTATCTGCAATATCTACTGTCGATCGCAAGGCTATAAATTGCTGGCCGAAGCTTACTTTGAGTTGACGGAAATAAAAGTCGCCTGTTGACAGGGCTTGCGCTTTAAGCCTGGCAACTATCTGCCGGGCCAGTCGCTGGTTGTCCAGTTTGACCAGTGCATCGATTTCAGCCAACCCGGACAAAGCGAGCCCGGCACTGGCAGTACGCTGTTTCTGCAGTGAAGCCTGGCTGGCAGCCAAGCCGTCTGGCTGAATGGTTGCGCAGCTATAAATCAGTTGCGAGGCCACAGCCAGGAAAATAAGGCGCATCAACATATTTCGCATGCTATACCCATCTGTTCCTGGTATTGGCTGCAATCGGCTTTTAAGAAACAGTATTGCATTGATCGCTGCTCGTGGGATGAATAGCCTGATAACTCATTTTGAGGAGTAGCACAGTTAAAATCAAATGCACGCGGGGCCTATACTGGCCGTGTTCACCCATGGCACAGCCTATTTCCACCCGCACGCTGCGATGATCAGCACCCAGATACACCTTACTTCGGTGCCGTACCGGGTGATCCAGCCAAACTCGGGTGTGATCTTATCGCCGAACCGTTGCAGTTTGCCCTTGATACCGGGCTCGTAGGCGAAGCGAATGAGGCCGGGCGTGTACTCAAAAGGTAATTCCTGCATCGGTTTATCCAGCATGGCAAGCAGGTTCTGTTGGTCCGGAATATGAAATTCCCTGGCATGAGATTTTTGCCGGGCTTTGGTGCTGTACTGCTCAGTTGGTTGGCCAAAAAGCTGGTCTGTGGCGGACTCCTCGGTGATGAACGGACTGCTCAAGATGGCACGCGTGAGCCGTGCTCTTTCCTGTGGATCCACATGTTCCAGGTCACGCTCGAACGGGGCCGACGCAGCGTCAGGCGAAACTGGTAGCACCGTTTTTGAAGGTGTTTTCGCCAACGGTAGTGATACGGGCTTTTCACCCCCGGTTGCAGGGGAGGGCGCAGGGGTCGGCAGACCGTCAGGTAGGGGGGCTCGCTCGCGCGGCCGCTTTAGCTTTAGCCCAGGCGAGGTCAAACGCAATTCAATTTGCGCTGCTACGGGCCTGCTGTCTGGCACCTGCCCGGGTAGCGGTAGCAGCAGGATGCTCAGGTGCAGCCCGAGCGCGATAGCCAGCGCCAGCCATATACCGGGTTTGGACCTCACGCTTGCCGGTGCAAACGTTTGGTTGGAAGCCTGAAAATCATTCCCCATGCCTGAATAATACTTGCCTGGCGTTAAACAGAAGTTAATGTGCACAACACGATTGAGGTGCCTGTGATAGCCTGCAGCCTGAGCAGTGCATTTATGCGGTAACGTCATTGTTTGCGCAGTTGGCTTGGTATTTCTAATGAGAGCGGTGTAAGTATTTTTTCTGGAGTATTTTCAATGCAACGTCTGATATTTGATGAAGAGCACGAGATGTTTCGTGATGCTGTCCGTCGCTTTATGCAATCCGAAATCAAGCCCAATGTTGAACAGTGGCGCGAGCAAGGTTTGTGTGATCCGGCCGCTTTTTTAAAAGCGGGGGAGCAGGGCTTATTGTGCATGTGGGCAGATGAGAAATATGGCGGAGCGGGGATCGAAGATTTTCGTTTCGAGCAGATCGTTATCGAAGAGACCATCCGCCATGGGGATATCGGCTTGTTCCTGTCATTACACAGCCGCCTGGTTGGCCGCTACATTGGCCACCTTGGCAGTGAGGAACTGAAGACCCGGCTGCTGCCAAAATGCATCAGCGGCGAGACCATACTTGGCATTGCCATGACCGAGCCCAATGCCGGCAGCGACCTGGCGGGTATGAAATCCAGAGCCGTGCGCGATGGCGATGACTGGCTATTGAACGGTTCCAAAACTTTTATTTCCAATGGCATCAATGGCGGGGCCTTTGTGGTGGCGGCCCGGACCGTGCCGGATGAGTCACACGGCATCGGCCTGTTCGTGGTTGAAGCCGGAATGGCGGGCTTTAGTCGCGGTCGCAACCTGAAAAAGATGGGCTTAAAAACACAGGATACAGCCGAGCTTTTTTTTGAAAATGTCAGGATACCTGCTGCTAATGTGTTGGGTGATCCGCACAGGGGCTTTTACAACCTGATGCACCACCTCGGAGAAGAACGCCTGATTAGTGCAGCCCAGGAAATTGCACACGCCGGGGCTGCCTTCGATCTGACCATGGACTATATCCTGGAGCGTAGAGTTTTCGGGAGGCCCATCGCCGCGTTTCAGAACACCCGGTTCAAGATGGCTGAAATGCGCACGTCACTGGATATCTTACAGACCTTTATCGACCAGTGTGTCCTGTTGCACAACCAGGGGGAGTTGAGTGCCAGCCTCGCTGCAGAGGCCAAGCTGCAGGCCAGCGAACTGGAGTCCATCGTCATGGATAACTGTGTGCAATTGCACGGTGGTTCAGGATATATGAGCGAATATCGTATTTCGCATATGTTTACCGATGCCCGTGTATCACGAATTTATGCCGGCAGTTCCGAGATCATGAAAGAAATCATCGCCCGCAGCATTGGTCTGGACGAACGAAAACTGACTGGCAGTCAATAAATTGTCGACCATGTTGCGATCAGATGCCGGGCTCGTGGCAGGATGAGGGACGTGCCGGCACAGGTATGGCAGCTTATGTTCGCCTATGCACTGATGATGTCCGGCACCTCACTGATGGTATTGATCGCCGGAATTATCGGTACGCAATTCGCCCCTTCACCCGAATTTGCCACGTTGCCGGTTGCGTTGACCATCGTTGGACTGGCCCTGTCCACTTTGCCCACGGGCAGGCTTCTAATTCGCTTTGGCCGTCGGAAAGTTTTCGTTAGCTACGGCATCCTGGCAGTGTTTGCTGCCTTATTAGCAGCCCACAGTCTGGTAATTTCAAATTTCTTCATGTTCTGTGTTGCTGCCGTGTTGATTGGCTGGTCAGCGGCTGCGGGGTTCCAATATCGTTTTGCTGCACTGGAAAGCGTACCGCTCGAGGTGGCTACAAAGGCTACCTCCATCCTGTTGTTTGGCGGGATTCTGGCGGCATTTGTGGGGCCGGAAATCGCCGTGTACGGGCAATATCTGCTGGCAGCCGAATTTGCGGGGTCCTACCTGTTGCTCGCTGGCGTATATGTAATCGGTACCCTCGTCGTCAGCTTCTACCGCGATGACGGCACTACCGCCAGTGGGCACGAGATTAAGGGGCGGCCGTTACGCGAGATCGTGCGCTCGCCGGTCATTGTGCTGGCCGTGAGCGCATCCGTGCTGGGCTATGCGGTTATGAGCTTTGTCATGACAGCAGGCCCGGTCAGCATGCACGAAGACGCCGGGCAAAGCATGCAGGCAACCAAGCTGGTGTTGCAGTCTCATATCGTAGCCATGTACCTGCCTGCACTGGTCTATCCCTGGCTGTATAGCAGGCTTGGGTTTAAGGGCATGATGTGGGCAGGTATAGGGGCCCTGTTGACCTGCCTGCTGATAGCCATGATCGACACACAGTTCATACATTACTGGCTGTCGATGGTGATACTCGGTATTGGCTGGAATTTCCTGTACTTAAGCGGCACCAACCTGTTGCGTTACGGCTACCGCGCACAAGAACGCTTCAAGGTGCAGTCATTTAATGATTTTATCGTGTTTTCGGTGCAGGGTATCGCCAGCCTCAGCTCTGGCTGGGTCCTGTTCCGGTGGGGCTGGAACGGCTTGATTTATGCATCGGTACCCCTGGTTGTGGTATTCGCCCTGTTGGCCTGGCGAAATAACGACAGGCTCCCTGTTAGTGCGAGTAGCTCCGTTCGCGGGACGGATGAGCTGACTCATCGCGAACCTATGTGACCATTATCATTGTTTTAACGTTCGTGTGATCAGGTGGTCGTTCCTGTCAGCGATTTCAGACGCACCTTTAAAATCTGATCGAATACTTTTAATCTACCGGTGTAGTCCGCATATTGGGTGAAAGGAATTTTGCTCTGCGGGGCTCTTAGTATGGAAATCATTGTGGAGAAAAGTATGTTCAACAGATTTTCCCTGGCCAGCCTGGTATTGTTTTTTTCTCAGGCCGCATTTTCTCAGGTCGCATTTGGTATTGAAAATTTCATTACCCAGGCAACCACGCTGTATCCACCCGCGTGTGTATCGACCGCGCCCCTTGAAGAAGTGTCCACTCCCAGCGATACACGGGACGTATTCCTTGGCCAAATGGGCAAATACACAGCCTATCCGGACACCAAGAAGCAAGCAGATGTTGAGGTATTTGTCTACCGGCGGGGTTGTAAAGATCCAGATCGCTCGGTTATTTTCCTGTCAACCAACCTGATTGCGTCTGGAAACAGTAAATTTTTTATGCCGCGTGTGTTTGCAAAAATTGGCGCTACCCGTTATCCGCTGCGACTGGTTAACGAACCCAACTCTTTTGAACAAGAGCAAGGCGGTACTATTAAGGGTGTTGGTTTCAGGGAATACATACTGGATGGTGTTGCCGAGTCAAAAATCGCAAGCACTGAAAATATCATTTCAATTGCGCAATACAATGCTGCTTTCACATTGATTATCCAGGATGGTTTTGATTCGTCGACAGAACTTGAAGTACCTGTCGATGCTTATACGGGCTTCCAGAAACCCAGGACATTTCCACTCAATGGGCGCCTGTCCGGCAACTGGATTGTGGCGGGCGTTCCTGATCAGGGCTTCCTCATTTCATTCAACGAGTTTATCAATGCAAGCGGTGTCCAGAACCAGGTTTTCCTGTCATGGTATACCTACAATACGGATGGTTCGACCTTATGGCTGACTGCTGCCGCATTTAATCCTGTGGCTGCTGATTCGGTAGATTTGGAGCTGGAGCTGGTGACCAATGGTGAATTTTTAGGTAGTAAAAAAGCACAGCGCAGCGTCGTCGGCAGCGCAACACTGACCGCAGTCAGTTGCAATGAACTGACCCTGACATTCAATCTCGAGGGACTGGGCCTCGGTTCAGATACGATAATGCTAAGCAGGATTTTCTCACTGGAAACGGCCGGGTATGCCTGTCGTGACCAGACCGCGAGGATCGACGCCCTGGGTAACTGAATTTTGGCCGGAAAAAGGCCACCATTGCGCAATGGTGGCCTTTTTAATTTTCTACCAGGAGCCTGTTAGAGACTACTTCTTTGGGTGATCTTCGTTCAGAGCTTCACGTATTTTCACACCCCAGCCGGAAAACAGATCAGAGAGGTTTGTAATGTGGTTTTCCCTGCTGAGCTTCTTGTATTCATTGCCAATTTTTCTTTCGCCCTCTACCAGGACAAGTAATTCACGGGTGTCTGAATCACGTAACTCCGCAGAAACTACCAGCTCTCCTGAGCCAAGCGTCTCAACTTCATGGCCTTCATCACCGGATTGGGAACCTGGTTTTACATAGGGCGTTATGCTCAGCAACTCAACTTCAATACGCAATACGTCATCGCCAGGCTTGGAAACCAGCGGATACCCGCCCTTGACTTCCAACTCTTTGTGCATGGCATCCATGAATAGTTTCTGGACGGCGGTGCCGGTGCCGTGCTCAAAAGTCCATACTTCGGGATTGTCCTGTTCCCATGCGGGCTTGAGGACTTCAATATTATCAATGTTCAGGGGTATGACCATCACCTTGTGGTATTTGCTGAGGTCGGCACCCGGTTTGACATAGTTTGCACCGATGGTGGGTTCGGCCATTAACGAGCCTGCAAAGAGCAGTAGCATCAGGCCCGGGACCAGCTTACGTCCGGCAGAAAAAACGTACTTCATGGATAACTCCTTCTGTTAGTCGAGCGGTGATTGCAACAGCAACCTGAAAATACGGGGAGTAACTATACCATGTAGGAAGTGCAGGGGGGTGTGGCTGGAAGCGGTATCTTTGATGTGGTGCGTGGTGTGTTAAAATCGCGCGCTAGCGTCAAACAGGAAGATATTGGATCACCATGAATGCCCTTGATCGCATAGTGAGATCGACGCTCGGTGGCGGCGTGCCGATGGCAATATTTATCCTCGCCATTGCAGCCGGTATTTTTGCACTGCAATTTACGCCACGCGAAGAAGAGCCACAGATTGTGGTGCCGATGGTGGATGTGCTGATCGATGCACCCGGACTCAGCGCAGAGCAGGTTGAAAGGCAGGTGGCCACACCGGTTGAGAAGTTGTTGGCACAGATACCCGGGGTGGAGCATGTGTATTCCACCTCCAACGCCGGCAAAGCTGCGGTGACGCTGGCCTTTTACGTCGGCGAAGACCGTGAAAAGTCCATTCTCAATACCTACAACAAGCTCTATGCTAACCAGGACAAGGTACCGGAAGTGGTGTCACGCTGGATGGTACGACCGATCGAAGTTGATGATGTACCCATCGTATTGCTTGCACTCTGGAGTGATGCGCCGGAACGGTACGGTGATTTTGAGTTAAGGCGACTGGCAGAAGACGTTTCTACCTACCTGCAAGGTATTCCACAAACCTCTGAGGTCAATGTGGTGGGCGGGCGTCCGCGTACCGTCAGGATATTGATTGACCCTGAAAGCATGGGTGCCCGCAAAACGACGGCAGCGGATATTGTCAGTGCACTGCAACTCTCCAATGTATTGCAAGCCGTCGACCAATGGGCCTTTAACAACGAATCCATCGTGCTGGAGAGTGGCGACTCTGTGCGCACGGTTGAAGAACTCAATTCATTCGTCGTCAATGTTATTGATGGCACACCGGTTTACCTGGGGGATATTGCGGACATTATTGATGGCCCGGCTGAACCCGACTACTACACCTGGTTGGATTTTGCACCGGGACACCCGTCATACAAAGCCGGCAATGACGGGTACCCTATGGTCACCATCAGCGTTGCCAAACAGCGTGGCAGCAATGCGGTGGCGGTAGCAAAAAACGTACATCAATTGATGGCCCGTTTACAGCGTGAGGTGTTACCAAAAGAAATACAGGTGGAGGTCCTGCGCGACTACGGCAAGACGGCTGACGAGAAGGTCAACAACCTGACCACCAGCCTGGGTTTTGCGATTTTCACCGTGGTCGTTTTCATTGCTGTTTTCCTTGGTTGGAGGGCAGCGCTGGTGGTCGGACTGGCGGTGCCTATCTGCTACGGCGTGGCGCTGGCACTTGACCTGGCTTTTGGCTATACGATTAACCGCGTCACCCTGTTTGCGCTGATTCTTTCACTTGGCCTGCTGGTTGATGACCCGATTACCGGGGTGGATAATATTTCCCGTTTTCTGGCCCGGGGCAAGGGCGATATCAGTGATCGCATTGTTGCCGCAATCGCTGAAATTCGCGTACCGCTGCTGATGTCAACGGTCACCATTGTATTGGCGTTTATTCCGTTGGCTTTTATTACTGGCATGATGGGCCCCTACATGGCACCGATGGCATTTAACGTGCCGGTCAGTGTTATTACCAGTACAGTCGTCGCGTTCCTGGTGACACCCTGGCTGGCCAGTCGTTTGCTCAAAGGGCAAATGGTCGACGAGGCTGCAAGTGAGACCGCGGTAGAGGGCATGCACGGGTTCTACCAGCGCATGGTGGGTCCATTACTGGCAGACCGGCGTAAGGCGAAAGCAGTTTTATGGGTTGTCGTTGCCTTGTTTATCGCGGCTGCCATGTTGCCGGTGTTCCGTCTGGTGCCGCTTAAACTATTGCCGTTTGATAACAAGAATGAGGTGCAGATCGTTATCGATATGCCGGAGAGCAGCAGCCTTGAACATACCGCTGCGGTGGCCAGACAGGTCTCTGCCAGGGCCAGTATGCTGCCTGAGGTCAGGTCGATTGCAGCCTTTGTCGGCACCCCGTCACCCATAGACTTCAATGGCATGGTAAGGCGTTACTACCAGCGCAATGGCGCAAATATGGCAGATCTGCGCCTGACCCTGGTCGACAAGACGTTGCGGGAGCAGCAGTCCCATGGTGTGGTGCTGCGCTTGCGCAAGATACTCGCACCACTGAATATTGACGGGATCAGCATCAAGGTTGTGGAGGTACCGCCCGGTCCACCGGTCATGAGTACGCTGGTGGCAGAGGTTTATGGCGATTGGCTGACGCCATATGATAAGCAGCGTCAGGCTGCACAAAGCCTGATGACCAGGCTTGAGCGGGAACCGTTCGTGGTTGAAGTAGACTCGAGCATGCAAAGCCCACAACAGCGCTGGCGCTTTATCACCGACAAACAAAAAGCTGCCTTGTCCGGTGTGGCGACCGATGATATCAATAAAACTTTATTGATGGCGAACGAGGGTTATAAGGCCGGTTATTTACAAATTCCCCATGAATCCGTGCCCCTGCCAATCAAGCTGCGCCTGGCACCCACCGAACGGGTCAGCGAGAATGATTTCGAAAGACTACAAGTCAAGGGCAGACCGGGTGTGGTTCAGCAAAGTTCGCCACAGGGACTTGATACCGCACCACGGCCACTGGTGGCCATTGGGGAACTGGGTCGCTTCGAGCATGGTCTGGTAGACCAGCCCATTTACCGCAAAGACCTGCGGCCAGTCGTATACGTCACGGCAGAACTATCCGGTCGTACGCCTGCGGAAGTTATTGCCGATGTGAGTGCCGATTTCGATGCCGATTCTGCTCCCGGCGCACAGGCACATGCCGTTAAAGACTGGCGTAAGCGCAGTTTTATTAGCAGTGGCGGCAACGATTCCTGGCGTGTTCCGGAAGATATTTCGATCTCCTGGACCGGAGAGGGCGAGTGGAAAATAACCCTTGATGTTTTCCGGGATATGGGGCTGGCCTTTGCATTCGCCCTGATCGGTATTTTTCTCGTGTTGAGAATACAGACCGCGTCGTCCATGCTGTCGCTGATTATCATGTCTGCGATTCCTTTGACCATTATCGGCATATTTCCGGGCTTCTGGTTACTTAACAGCATTGGGGACAGGTTTATCGCGGGTGCGCCTGACCCGGTCCTGTTTACCGCCACGGCGATGATAGGCATGATTGCACTGGCGGGAATTGTGGTGCGAAATTCCCTGATCCTGGTGGAGTTCATTGACCAGGCCAGGGGGCAGGGGTTTGCTTTGAAAGAAGCACTGGTGCAGGCGGGTGCTGTCAGGATGCGGCCGGTGCTACTGACCGCAGGGACCACTTTGCTGGGCAACCTTATCATTACGCTGGACCCGGTGTTCAGTGGTCTCGCGCTGGCCATCATATTTGGCATTATTGCTTCCACATTGTTTACGTTAATCGTAGTTCCGGTGGTGTATTTACTGGTCTTTGATCAGCCGGAAAAAAGCAGGCCGGAAGAGAACGGGGTTAAAGCATGAAAAAGTCGATGAAGAAGTTTGTATTACCGCTGGTGGCCATTGCGGCCCTGCTGCTGGCAATTGCCTGGATGGCGGGACTATTCAGCGAAAAAATTCCGCCGGCTACCAACCTGCCCGAGATAGTCAGCCTGGATCAGGCAGTCCCGGTGACGGCCGAATATATTGCCGTCATCGAGAAAGTCCCCGCTTCAGTAGAGGCGACCCAGGCTACGCTTATTTCGTCCCGGTTAATGGCGCGGATTACTGCGGTAAACGTTCGTGCGGGCGACACCGTCAGCCGTGGAGACCTGCTGCTGGAGTTGGAGAATTCGGATATCAGGGCGCAGGTACAGCAGGCAGAAGCTTACGTGAGGGCAACCTCCGCCAGGCTGGTAGAAGCGAAACAATCCCTTGACCGGGTACGGAAATTGCAGGCGGGTGGTGTGGTGTCAACCTCGGATCTGGATAAGGCCGTGGCCAATCATACGGCGCTGGTAGCAGACCTGGCGGGAGCCAGACAAGCCCTGGAAGAAGCCAGGACAGCGCTCACCTATACCGAGATCGTGGCACCTTTTGACGGCCGTATTGTGGACCGCTTCGCTGAACCGGGTGATACGGCTCAACCGGGTGTCAAACTACTGGCCCTGTATAATCCGCTCAATTTGCGTGTGGAGGCGCAGGTACGGGAGCACCTGGCGCTTGGCCTGGAAGCAGGCCAGCCATTGCAAGTGGAGATTCCTTCACTGAACAAGACTGTCGATGCCGTTATCGAAGAACGCGTACCGGCTGCGGACCCGGGCTCACGCAGCTTCCTGGTCAAGGCTGGAGTAGCTTTCGATAAAGACATGTTGCCGGGCATGTATGCGCGTTTACTGGTTCCATCCGGGAGTGAAAGACAACTATTGATACCAGCCGACAGGGTTGCGCAGGTGGGTCAGTTGCACCTCGTCTGGGTCGCTCAGGGCAGACACGTCAATCGCCGGTTTGTACGCATTGGCCAGGTGGTGGATGACGGGCAGATTGAAATACTGTCAGGGCTGGATGAAGGTGATATGGTTTTACCGGTACCGTGATCGCGACCAGAGGAACTGGCCCTCCTGCGTAGTGGCTCAGGTCGGGGAGCAAGCTTGTTCATCGTGATTGTTATACTGCGCAAAAATGTGGCGCATCATTTCGGAGGATAGTATGAAGCGATTTTTTAAGCGCCCAGCGGGCGTTTTGTTGTTGTTTGGTGGTTTGCTGGCCAGCCAGGCCGGCGTTGCTGGTGATGGTTACTTCCCATACGGTACAGGTGCAAAGAGTAAGGCCATGGCGGGGGCCGGAATGGCGATGCCGGAGGATGCCATATCGATTGTTAATAATCCCGCTGTAGCGGCTTTCCTTGGCAACAAAATGTATGTGGGTTTATCCACGTTTCTACCACGCCGTAACTTCACCACCTTCCTTGAAGGCAGCAAGGGCGAAAATGACACATTCACCTTTGATGTCGTGGATATCGACAGTGACAAAAATGTGTATTTCCTTCCCGAGGTGGCACGTACCCGTGAGCTTGAGAATGGCTCGGTCTTTGCCTGGGCTTTCTATATGCGTAGTGGCATCGGTACAGCGCTCAAGGGAGGAGCGGCGACTTTTGACCCGGATGGTGATGGCCCGCAAGGTATCGTGACGTTACCCGGAATCTATGGTGATGGTACAGTTTCACTGGATTTGTCACAGGCATACATAGATATTACCTGGGCGAAAAAGTGGGGAAAAAATACTGCTTTCGGAGTTTCCGCCGTGCTGGCTGCACAAAGTCTGAAGGTTAAGGGTGCGGGTGGTCTGGCTAAGTATACGGAGACATTTGCTGCCAGCGGTGGCACAGAGTCGCCCACCAGGTTAAGCGGCAATGGCCGTGACGTTAATTACGGTGCAGGCCTGAAAGTGGGCTTGCACCACTTGTTTGGCGAGCATTTCAGCTTTGGTATTATGTATCAGTCAGAAATCAGAATGGGGTCATCAGACAAGTATGCGGACCTGCTGGCTGGCGGTGGTAGTCTCGACATTCCATCATGGCTCAGGATGGGGGTCACCTGGCATCCAATCGACAGGTTTTCATTCAGTATTGACGCTCAGCGTATTTTCTACTCCAAGATCGATGCGTTCGGGAATTCCTTTACGAATATTTACGATTGCCCTGCCAGCGGTCGGGGCGGTAGTGATTTGAGCCGTTGTTTGGGAGGAACCAACGGGCCTGGTTTTGCCTGGAAAGATGTTCCCGTCTATAACTTTGGTGCGAGTTGGGATGTGAACGACAAGTGGGTCATACGCGCTGGTATGAGTATCAGCAATCAACCCACACCCAACCCTGAGAACTTTTTAAATGCCATGCTGATTGGCCTGACCGAAGCGCATTACACGGCCGGGTTTACCCGCAAGCTGAACAACGGCCATGACCTAAGCTTTTCCTTCGCGTATGCCGAGGAAGAGTCCATTGAGGACTTTAACCAGTTGGATCCCATGCAATTGGTCCTGTTGACCAATGATGAGTTTGATTTCCAGGTCAGTTATAGCTGGGGGGACTAAAAAACGGCCAGCATTGCCGGCCGTTTTTATGGGCGACCCGGGCGAGCCCGGATCAGCGTCAGATCATCAGAACCAGAACCTGGCGGTTACGCCATAGGTCTTCGGATCATTGGGGTAACCACTGTAGCTACCTGCCTGAACCACGGTATCAAACATGATCTGTGGGTATTTCTCATCCGTAAGGTTGCGCCCCCAGATGCGTACATCCCAGGTCTGATCAATGTTATGGATACCGATGCTGGCGTTCACCAGGGTGGTGCCACCGATCAGGGAATTGGGGTCATTATCGCCTGCAGTGAAGCGTTCACCCCGATAATAAATCCCACCGCGTATGAACAATGCCAGATTATTGCTGATGGGCTTGTCCCAGGTCAGGTTGGTGGTGCCAGTCCATTTTGGCGCGTCATCCTTGCGGGCACCGGTGAGGTCGCATGACAGCGCCTGAATGAATATCGGGCAGGGTGCATCCGGGTAGCTCGCATAGGTTGCATCCAGATAGGTAACGGCGAAGGTCCAGTGAAGGTTTTCGCTCAGTTGGGTTTGTGATTCGAGTTCAACACCGTAAATATCCATATCGCCGGCATTGGCCAGGTTGAACTTGATGCCGTCAAACAGGGTGGTCTGGAAATCCTTCACTTTTTGATAGAACACCGCGATGTTCAATTGCGCACGGTCTTCCCAAAAACGGGATTTCAATCCAAGTTCATAGTTGTCAATGAATTCCGGTTCGAAGGTATAGCTCGGATTGGCAAAACCTGCAGAGCGATCCAGGTTAAAACCACCGGCCTTGTAACCGCGACTGTAAGATGCATAGGTGTTCAGAGCGTCATTGATACTCCATGCAAGAATCAGGTTTCCTGACCACTGTGCTTCGCTGCGTCTCTTGTCATAATCAGTCGCCGGCGGGAAAATTTGCGTGGGTGCAAGCGCCTGTGCAAGTGGCGGCGGCAGAATTGCACCAAGCGGTAATGCCGCCCACGGATCGACCACAAAAAATCGGCCCTTGCCGGTCTTTCTCTCGTCGGTGTAGCGCAGACCAACCGTTAAAGTCCAGGCATCAGTCAGGTGAATGTCAGTCTGGCCGAATAACGCCCAGCTATTGCTGTTAGAGTCAAATATTTCAGAGACCATGCCGGTTCCGGGGGCAAAAAATGTACCGGGTGGAAATCCCAGCAGGCCCTCAATACCCGAGATGGCACCGCCGGTCAGGGCATCGAAATATGGCCTGATGAAGTTGCCGTAGTGGACTTTGCCTTCCACGTGCAGATCCTGCTTGTAGAAAAATGCGCCACCCTGCCAGTCAACACGGTTGTCGCCGGTGGAAGCAAAGCGGAACTCCTGGGTGAAGGCTTTGATCTGGGTCAGGTTGCCTTGTGCCCGCACCAGTTCAACATCAGTGAAATCAGCATCAAAATCGGTATCTGATTCAAAATCACGGTAGCCGGTGATGGAAGTGAACCGAACGCCATCATTGATTGCCCAGTCGATTTGCATGGAGGCGCCACCGTCATCCATGTTTGAATTCATCTTGCCGTCGAAATTGACCACACGGTTATACGGGTCAGCCGGGCTGATAATGGTACCACCCAGGGCAGCGATAACCGGTGTGGTCGGACCATTGATGTATATAGGTGCAGCACAGCACAGTTCCCGCTGCCTGGAGACATCGGCTATGAACCGTACCTGGACGGCTTCGCTGGGATCCCATAACAGTTGAGCACGCACCGCCCAGCGGTCACGGTCATTGACTTTGATGCCCTGTGCCGGGTTCTTGATGAAGCCATCGCGCTTGTTGTAGTTGGCTGACAGGCTAAAGGCCAGCGTATCTTCGATAAGTGGTCCGGTGATTCTGGCAGCAGCGATCCGCTGGTTATAGTTACCCAGATTGAGCTGAACCTGACTGCTGAATTGATATTCCGGCTTTTTGGTGTAGTAGCCGATAACGCCTGCAGAGGAGTTCTTGCCATACAAGGTGCTTTGCGGGCCGCGCAGTATTTCAACCCGTTCCAGATCAAGGAAGTCGCCGATGGAGGAACCGGTTCTGCTACGGTAAACACCATCTACAAATACACCCACCGAAGGCTCCAGTCCGGGGTTAAAACCGGAAGTGCCAATACCGCGAATGCTAATCGTGGTCTGGTAGGCCGCCGCCGCCTGGGTCACGTTGATGCTGGGTGAGAGTAACTGCAGGCTGCGAATATCACGAATCTCAGCGTTGGATATATCCTTGGCGGACAGCGCGGTAACGGCGACGGGCACCTCCTGAAGGGATTGTTCGCGCTTCTGCGCGGTAACAATAACTTCTTCAAGAATAAAATCCGATTCCTGCGCCACTGTAGTGACAGGAAAAGAAGTCACCAGAAGAAGGGACAAAGCCAGACTGGACATGCGGAAAATGTCTTTCATATTATTACTCCCTTATAAACTGCAGAATTTAAAACACCTAACATTTTTTTAACATGGACGCGAGTGTACACTTAATTTGTTTTGTAATCACGGCCAATGGTTGCGTCGCCCTGTGTAATCAGTTGGCAGAGGTGATAAAGTAGCCCCGAAGAATGCGTGTGCCGGGGATTCCATCATGCTTAAATCCATACACCTTGCGGCTGTTGCCGTAGTGCTTCCAGACTGTGCCGGACCGGTCTGAATGAGTCGTACCAGACCCGTACGTGCAGGCGAAGAACTCGACTGGGTATCGCTTGATACCTATCTGCAGGAAATCATTCCCGGCCTGGTCGGCCAGCCCGAAATCAGCCAGTATCCGGCCGGCAATTCAAACCTGACCTACTGCCTGCGTTACGCCAATGCCGACCTGGTTGTCCGGCGTCCGCCATTTGGCAGCAAAGTGAAATCCGCCCACAGCATGAGTCGTGAATACCGCATCATGAAGGCGCTGAAGCCGGTATTTGGCACGGTACCCGAAGTGCTGGCCTACAGTGATGATGAAAGCATCATCGGGGCCGAATTTTATGTCATGCGCCGGGTAGAAGGGCAGGTGGCCGCGGGGCGATCACTGCCGGCGGCATGGAAGTTTAGCGAGCGGGACACCCGCAGGTTTTGCGTTGCGTTCTGGTCCAGGCTGATCGAACTGCACCAGGTAGACTACAGGGCTGCAGGGCTGGAAGATTTCGGTCGCCCGCAAGGCTACGCGCGCCGGCAGGTCGAGGGTTGGAACGGGCGTATGCAGGCCGCGGCGACAGCAGATGGCGAGACATTTGAAGATGTCCAGGGCTGGTTAGTGCAAAACCTGCCGCAAAGCGAGCCCGCCGCTGCGATATTGCATGGTGATTACCGTCTGGATAATATCATCCTGGACAACGATGATCCGTTCAGGGTGATTGCCCTGCTGGACTGGGAAATCTGTGCGCTGGGTAATCCTTTAATGGATCTTGGCAATGCGCTGGCCTATTGGGTAGAGCCGGGTGATCCTGCTTATCTGCAGGCGCTTATGATGCAGCCATCCAGTGCCCCCGGGATGCTCAGCCGCCATGAAATCCTGGCGTTGTATGCCGCAAGAACCGCACTGGATGTGTCAGATTTTATCTTCTATTCTACATTTGGTTTATTTCGTAATACAGTGATATTACAGCAGATTTACTATCGTTATTATCATGGTATGACTCAGGATAAACGCTTTGGGAAATTTGGCCCGCTGGTGCAGGCCTTAGGCAATCATTGTCGTGGGCTGATTACCTGAAGTTCAGGATGACTTTTCCGCACGCAGTGCGGTTGGTGAGGCTGTTGAAGGCTTCGGCGTAGCTTTCCAGCGGCCAGGATTCGGTAACACGGGGCTTTAGCTCTCCTTTGGCCACCATGGCGAACAGTTCCCGCATATTTTGCTCGGATTCCTGTGGATGGTTTATCAGCCATGTACCCCACCAGACTCCCACAATGCTGGCTTCCTTTAACAGGGCGATATTGGCTGGGAAGTCGGGGATGGTGCCGCTGGCAAAGCCGATAACAAGGTAACGTCCATGCCAGGCCAGTGCACGCAGGGCCTGCTGGGCCAATTCACCACCGACCGGGTCATAAACCACGTCCACGCCCGTGCCGTTGGTCAACGTCTTGCAGCAGTCTTTCAAAGACTCTGTGGTGTAGTTGATGGTTTCATCGGCACCGGCAGAGCGGGCGAACGCCAGTTTTTTATCGCTGCTGGCAGCAGCAATCACCCGGGCACCCATCGCAGTGGCACACTCGACGGCGGTGATGCCTACGCCACCGGCAGCACCCAGCACCAGCACGGTTTCACCTGCCTGCACGTTTGCAGCCTGCTTGAGCGCGTGGTAACTGGTGCCATAGGTAATGGCAAAACCGGCTGCCTGTTCAAAATCCAGCTCGGCGGGTATCGGGATAACCCGCTTAACCGGTACCGCACACATCTCTGCGAATGCTGCCCCCCCGGGCATGATCATGACGCGATCACCGGGCTGGTAGTCGCTAACGCCTTCTCCGACAGCCTGGACAACGCCCGCAGCTTCATTGCCAGGTATAAAAGGCGGTTCGATTTTGACCTGGTACAAGCCTTTTATAACGAGAATATCGGGAAAATTGATCCCGGCGGCATGTACCTCCACGAGTACTTCGCCGGGGCCGGCGCGTGGCTCGGGCCGCTGCTCAATAACCAACTTATCGGTGGACCCAATCTCCTTACAGACGAGCGCACGCATGGCGTGTAGCTAAATATCCTTGATGACATAGAGGGACAGGATCTCAGCAATCAATGCAGGACGTTCCTCATTTTCGATTTCTATGGTCACCATGGATTTGATCAGGAACTGACCGCCAGGCCGTGCACTGACCCGCTCGACCCTGGCGCGGGCACGTACCCGGCTGTTGACCTTGACCGGTTGCAAAAACCGCACCTTGTCCGAGCCGTAATTGATACCCATGACAGTACCTTTGGGCTTAAGCATGATCTGTCCCACCAGGTACGAGACCAATGACAGGCTCAGGAAACCATGTGCAATGGTGGAGCCAAATTGTGTAGCAGCAGCTTTTTCGGCATCAACGTGGATGAACTGGTGGTCGTTGGTCGCATCCGCAAAGCGGTCAATGCGTGCCTGGTCAATCAACAACCAGTCCGAAGGTCCCAGTTCGGTACCGGCAGAGTTCTTGAATTCCTCAACGGAAATATTGCCTTTGATCATCTATTCGATTCCCTGTTCAAGCCCGAGGGTCCGGGCAGAGTTCATGCCGCCGTCCAGGGGGATAATAGCACCTGAAATATAGGCGCCGCTGATACCGCACAGGCACAGGATCAAACCGGCAAAATCTTCCGGCCGGCCCAGCCTCCCGAGCGGCACCCCTTGCGTTACAGCAGATGTGAGTTTCTCATCCTGGATAAAAAATTCTGTCATGCCACTGGGGAATGGCCCTGGAGCGATGGCGTTCACGGTTATGTGCTTAGCGGCCAGTTCATTGCTCAAAAAACGTGTGATATGGTGGATGGCAGCTTTGCTTGCCGAGTAGGAATAGGCCGGGAAGCCGTGTGGCTCCATACCCATTATAGAGCCGATGTTGATAACCCGGGAGGGGTCGTTGGCCGTGCCTGAGGCGGCCAGCAAAGAAGTCAATTCACGAATTAGCGTAAAAGGTGCGGTAACGTTCAGGGTCATGATATCTTCCCACGCCTGCCACGGAAATTGTGCGAAAGCCGCCCCCCAGCTTCGACCTGAATTGTTCACCAGGATATGCAGGGCCGGTTCGTTGGCAGCAATGAATTCTGCCAGTGAAACCACGCCGGTTTCGGATGACAGGTCAGCACCGAAGGGTATACAACTGCCAGGCAAATCTGCGAGATTGTCAGCGGCTTGCTGGCAGGCTGCAAACTTCCTGGAGGCGATATAGACCTTGGCACCGGCCGAAACCAATGCATGGGCAATCATGTAACCGATGCCCGTGGCACCACCCGTGACCAGGGCAGTTTTGCCTTCAAGGCTAAAAATAGAGGCGGTGTATTCGCTGATGGTGCTCACTGCGGAGCCCTCTTTGTCCAGGGTTTCAGCTCGGCTCTTGCAACCACCATGCGGTGGACTTCATCCGGGCCGTCGGCGAGGCGCAGGGTGCGGGCGTTCATGTACATTTCCGCCAGTGGGAAATCCTGTGACAAGCCGGCACCACCGTGCATCTGGATGGCATCGTCTATGATTTTCAGTGT
>QIKV01000134.1 GCA_003233115.1 Oceanospirillales bacterium | reverse complement strand
ACTCCCCACTGGCCGCGACCGTGTTGCACCCCAGGCTGGCGTCATACTGGCAGGCAGTAAAATGCCGCGGGGTCAAAATAGTCCAGTCCATCGAGCCGGAATCATCCATTTCAATAAAAATATTCGGCACCGCGTTGACATCCACAAACAGTGGCACCTTCGGGAGAACCAAACTGTTACTTGACCAGGCAGTATCCGGAGTACTTATACCAGCCGAAAACCCAATCACGGCGATCATTGCCATCCGCCCGGTCTTTTTTATGGTAGAAATAAGCTTGTTCATAAATTACTCCATCGCTGTGAGTGCTACACCCACCCGCTTTATTGAAATCTCTTGGCCAACAGGGTGCTGATAATCCGCTCAGTCTTCGCGCGCTGGCCATTTCCCCGGGCGATAACCCGGTAATACACCACGCCACGTTCCTGTGACACTGCCAGATCATCGCGGGCAAAAAACTGCTCTTCGAGCACGAATTTTGGGGGGCTGACCGTCAGCAAAGAAGACTCCACCGCACTGGCATCAAAACCGCTAACTACGCTGGCATCAGTCGGGTTCTGACCATAACTCCAGCCGTTCTTGGTCCAGTCAAAAGTGGCCGGGTCATACTGCCCGGTGGCCCAAACTGAAGTTGCGGCTGAGGCGGTGCAGGAACTGGAACAGGGAAAGGGTCTCAGTTGTCCTGTAGAGGCCCCCAGACTCTGCAACCAGGCCGCACCCCAACGGGCGCCGGCCTCAGTTGATTGGAAGGCAAGGCTGGCATCACGGAAATTACCCGCTATTTTCGCCTGCATGATTGAGCTGTTGGAAGCGGTCAGAGCCAACAGGATCATCACCACCAACAACAGCAAACCAAGGATTAATGCAGCACCGCGTTGTTTTGCTACCGATAGCTGAGTGGAAATATGAACTCTACTCATAATGTGACATTCCTGAGGCTGACAGTGGTCGTAAATAACTGACGGTAAAGGTTGTCATTCGCTGCCGCCACTGCCTGGTCCAGTACGGTAAAGGCAACGGTATCCGTACCGGCTACGGATGCAGGGGAGCGCAACAACAATCCGATCTGGATGCTTAACGGTACGCCGCTTGCCATCGCACCTACCAGGCCAGCCTCTGAGTCACACAGGAAACGGCTTTGCAGACAAATGGTCGTTTTCGGGTTGATCGCGCTTGCGATCGCCCAGCTATTAATTCCGAAATCAGGCGGAACATCGGTATCTACTCCATACTCCAGTTGAAAACTATCGACGCCATCAATGATGGCTTCGGCATTAATCTGGGTTGCCAGCGCACCCGTACTCGCGCCATATTCACAGTTCCAGGTTAGCTGGTCATTACCGTTTACGCTGAAAGTAACGCGCTTATACCAGGTCACTGGTAAATTTGTTTCCGGGTTATTGGTCGCACCATTGGAGACACCGAAGCAGTCCAGATCATCTTGATACATCAACTGCAAAGTATCATTGGCACCGCCACCGCCATCCACCGTCGCGCCGGTAATGGGATAAAAGCCCGACTGAGGGTCATCCCAGACCGGTCGCCGGTGCCCGGCCATCCGCACCTGGTGGGCTATCACCTCAATCGCTATGCGGCCATTTTCCTGAACTCTTGTCATACCCTCCTGAAAGCGGTAGGAGTTTTTCATACTGGAGAATATCAGCACCATCCCCAGAATCAGAAAGATGCCGATCGCCATTGCAATCATTAGCTCAATAAGCGTAAAGCCCTGGCTTCGCTTACTATTTATTGAAACTGCTGTTAATATTTTCATGACTACGGTACTACCGGAACAACCAAACGGCGCCAGTCCGTACCGGCAATCTGTTTTTCTTTGCTGAACCGGCTATTGTTCCAAAAAATTTTAATTACATTGATGCCGGCACCATCACAGGCAAGTGCGGTGGGGCTGCCGTCATCCGGCGTTGAATCGACACACATAAAGGCCTGCCCTGACGGCAGCAATCTGGCGATATTGGAATTCCATGCAGTGGCATCGTAACTGGCAATGGTTGCGGCATCGCATTTTGCACCGGCGCAACTGCTGGTAGTAGCAACCGGGGTGAGCGCAAACGAACCGGTCTCATAAGCCACCAAATTTGCCCGCATGGTTTCAGCCAACTGATCGGCCAGAATAATCGCCTCGGTTCTGGTAGATGCCGCGGCTGTGGTGCGTACATTGTTTACAACCATAGCCGCCGTTCCTGCAAGGCCGATCGAAAACACAACAACAGCCACCAGGACTTCAATCATGGTTACACCCATTTGGCGATTGGGATTTTGTATCTTCATTGCATCAATTACTCGTCATTCTGCGTAGAAATGGGGTGCTCTAACCTGTTGTATCTACAGATTTGACAAAACCAAACCGGCTGATTGTTATTGTGCGGCATTTGTTGCTAACACTGGTGTCGGTATAACAAATCGTCATGGTTTTGTTGCTACCCAGGGTGGTTGTTCCATCCGGCCGAAAAATAATTGAGCCTGCATAGCCCGTTCGGTTTACAGTTTCACTGCGGCTATTCACCCGAATAATTTCCGCCACCGCGGGGCTTGCATTTCCATCGCTATCATCAAATACAATCCAACCAGCGTTCCATTTGCCGTTGTTACAACGCTTGCCGGCACTCGATGGGCACACAGCGACGGCATTGCCCCGCGTAATTGCCTCAGATCTCGCCAAATTGATTGCCGTTAAAATGGAGTTATTGGCGGCTGCTACCTGATTGTTGGCCGAGATACTGCGGATTGAAGGAACGGCCAGTGACAGACCAACGGCAAGAATCGTGATGGTAATCATTAATTCCAGCAAGGTAAAACCCGGCGCACGCCGAACCGGAGCGGACTGGAATACATTTGTCTTCACTGACTTTGGTGCTGTAAGTCTTTGCATACTGCGCACTCTGGATAAACTGATTAAGGATAAGCTTACACGATCTCGCACTGCTTGCTGCCCGGCCGGAATGTTTTTCGGATGAACGTTCAAAGAATCCTGATAAACGGTAGGTTTTGTTAGAATTGACCGTTATGAATTCCTCCTGCTCACCGCTATTTTTAAAAGTTGCCCTGCCGCTGCCGCTGCGGCAGCTTTTTGACTACCTGCCGTGCGGGAGCACACTTACAGCACAGCCTGGCATGCGCGTATTGGTACCTTTCGGCCAGCGTAAAACGATCGGGGTGATTGTAGAAATAGCAGACAAGAGCGCAGTGTCGCCGGCCAAGCTTGCCCGCGTGATCGCCTACCCTGACGGCGAACTTACGGTTCTGACCAGTGAATCCCTGGAATTGCTCAAATGGTGCTGGAGCTACTATAAACACGCGCCTGGTGAGGTGGTTTTCAATGCTTTGCCACCGTTGTTAAGGAAAGCGCATGGTGTGATTCCACCACCACTGGTGCAGTACAGCCTGACCGCTGCCGGTGAGGCCCGCCTGCAGGAACCCCCCGGAAGGATTAAGGCTCAGCACCGGCTGCTCGTGCACCTGCAGGCCGGGCCAGCCACAGATACACAGTTACGCGCATCCTCACCTGCCTGGCGCAAGCTGTTGGCGCGTCTGCTGGAACAGCGCTGGGCCCGGTCTGAAATTTTGCAGCCTGCACCATTGAACCCCTGCCCCGGGCCGCTATTGACCGATGAACAGCGCTTGGCTGTTGATGCCATCAGCGCTACCCTGGGCGATTTTCATTGCCACCTGCTGGATGGCGTAACCGGCAGCGGCAAGACCGAGGTCTATCTGTGTGTGCTGGAGCAGGTTCTTAAGCAGGGTGGGCAAGCACTGTTGCTGGTGCCGGAGATAGGCCTGACACCCCAGTTGGTCAGCCGTTTCCACCGGCGCCTGGGGTTTGAGCCGGTCGTTACCCATTCAGGTCTCAGCGAAGGTCAGCGCCTGCAAGCATGGGCGATGGCAAAAAGCGGGCAGGCACGACTGGTGATTGGTACGCGCTCGGCATTGTTTCTGCCCCTGCCTGAACTGCGCATGATTATCCTGGATGAAGAGCACGACGCTTCTTTCAAGCAGCAGGACGGTTTTCGTTATTCAGCCCGTGATGTGGCGGTCAAACGTGCCGCCGGCCTGGGGGTTCCGGTGGTGTTGGGAACAGCAACACCATCGCTGGAGACCTTCAACAATGCTGCAGCAGGCCGTTACCACTGGCACCGGCTCCGGCACCGGGCCACCGGCGCAAACGAACCACGCTGGCGGGTGCTGGATTTGTGCCAGCAGGTCATGAAGGGTGGGATTTCAGCCACCGCCATGAGCGCCATCGGCGAAACGCTGGAGAAACGCGAGCAGGCACTGGTTTTCCTGAATCGCCGTGGCTACGCACCGGTCTTGCTGTGCCACGCATGTGGCTGGCATGCAGCCTGCCAGCGTTGTGATGCCAACCTGACCTGGCACAAGGCCAGCCAGCGTTTGTTATGCCACCACTGTGGCAGCGGTGTGCGGGTGCCGTTGATGTGTCCGGAATGCAGTGCCGACGCATTACAAGGTGCCGGTGAGGGTACTGAACAACTGGAACAGATGCTGGCCACCGCGTGGCCGGCGACGCCCTTGCTGCGTTTTGACCGTGATACTGTTCGTAAAACGGGTGAATTTGACCGCCTTTCAGAACAAGTCAAGAGCGGTGAGTCCTGTCTGCTGGTCGGGACCCAGATGCTGGCCAAGGGACATCACTTCCCGAAAGTGACGCTGGTGGTCATTGTGAACCTGGACCAGGCCCTGTATAGCTCAGACTTTCGTGCGCTCGAGCGCATGGGGCAGTTAATGGTACAGGTGGCGGGCCGCGCCGGTCGTGATCAACTACCTGGCGAAGTCGTATTGCAGACGCACTACCCGCAGCACGAGTCGCTGCTCACATTGCTGGAATCAGGTTACGAAGCGTTCGCTGCCGCTATCAGCGCGGACAGACGGGCAGCTTGTCTGCCGCCATTCAGTTACCAGGCTTTGTTGCGTTCGGATGCGCATCGTAAAGAAGATGTCAGGGCCTTTCTGAACCAGGCGAAACAACTGTTCCCGGTTGGAAGGGCCACGGTGTATGGACCATTCCCGGCCATGATGGAGCGCCGCAGTGGGCGTACCCGGTGGTATTTGCTGGTGCAGGCAGATGGCCGGTCGTTACTGCATCGGCAACTGGACGGGTGGGTTGAGAAGCTCAAAAATATCCCTGCTGCCCGGAAGGTGCGCTGGGCAGTCGATGTTGATCCGCAGGATTACTAAAAGGTGATCCTGCTTATGACGGCGTGTCAACTATCGTTGTCGTCAGCTTTTGCCGGGCTTTTACTCTTTGGCGGATTCACCCATAAAACCGTAACCAGCAGAAATAAGCCAAAACATATTTAATTCCCTGTTCCCGGATTAAACAATATATATTTCATTTTGTCGTCCGCTTTGGTGAAATTTTCGGGTTAGGAGACGATAAACGGTTGTAAGGTGCGATATGCGGTTGAAATAGCGGCCTGTCGTACCTATAAATCAACCAACTCCGAGACGGGAGTGGCAACCACAGGTGCAACCAATGGATTCAACCGGAAAAATACGCCAGGAAAGGGCCCCCCAGCATGTCGAAAGGGAAGCTTTCAAGGCACTCAGCAAGGTAGCCAACGAACTCATCATCGGGCAGGAACGCCTGATGGAGCGCCTGGTGATGTCTTTGCTTTGCAATGGCCACCTACTGGTCGAGGGAGCGCCTGGTCTTGCCAAGACCACTGCTATCAAGGTGCTGGCTGAGCGCATCGAGGGCGATTTTCACCGCATTCAGTTTACCCCGGACCTGTTGCCCGCCGACCTGACCGGTACGGAAATATACCGCCCGCAGGAAGCGACATTCGAATTCCAGCAAGGGCCTATTTTTCATAATATGATCCTTGCTGACGAAGTTAACCGGGCACCGGCTAAAGTGCAGTCCGCGATGCTCGAAGCGATGGGCGAACACCAGGTGACCGTGGGCAGGGTTACCTACCCGATGCCACCCTTGTTCCTGGTGATGGCTACGCAGAATCCCATCGAACAGGAGGGCACCTACCCTTTGCCGGAAGCGCAGTTGGACCGCTTTTTGATGCATGTGTCCATCGATTATCCGGACGCGCAGGCCGAGCAGGCTATCCTCGAGTTGGCCAGGGGTCAGGCGCGTGATGAACTGGGCAAAAAGCCTGAGCCCGAGATGCTGGTGACCCAGCAACAGGTATTTGCTGCACAAAGGCAGGTACTGGATTTGCATATGGCGCCGGCCTTGCAGGAGTATATAGTGCAACTGGTGCTGGCGACCCGTGACCCGGGTAAGTGGGATGAAAAGCTCGGCCACCTGGTGAGCTACGGCGCTAGCCCCCGTGCTACGATCGGGCTGGACCGTTGTGCCCGTGCCCGTGCCTGGCTTGATGGGCGGGATTTTGTATCACCGGATGATATCCATGCAGTGATCCATGAAATCCTGCGCCACCGTGTGCTGCTTTCCTATGAGGCTGAAGCCGATGGCGTCACCGTCGACGAACTGGTCAACCGACTGCTGGACCTGGTACCTGTTCCATGACAGATATTCGACAAGGGGATGGTATTCGTTTGAGTGCCCCTGAGTTGATCGCACTAAAACCCCGCTGTAACGCACTCAGCCTGCCGATGCACCGGCCGGCTGCCTCCGCGCTTGCGGGGGCCTACCGGTCGCGTTTTCGTGGCCGTGGTGTAGATTTTGTTGAGTCACGCGGCTACCTGCCGGGTGATGATATTCGCAATATGGACTGGCGCGTGACCGCGCGTACCGGCAAGCCGCACACCAAGATATTCCAGGAGGAGCGTGAGCGCCCGGTACTGGTTGTCGTGGATGCCAGTTCCAGCCTTTATTTCGGTACCCGGAAACGGCTTAAATCCGTTGCAGTAGGGCATCTGGCGGCTGCCATTGCCTGGTCCGCGGTACGGCGGGGGGACCGTATCGGTGCATTTCTGTTTGCGCCGGGAGAGCATCGCGAATTGCGTCCCGCCGGGGGCCGGCGAGGTGCCATGCGGGTTATCCAGGGCCTGGTGGAATGGCTGAATCCTGAATCGGTACCTGCGGGCAGTGAGCCGCTTTCGGCCGCCCTGGAGCGCGTTCGCCATGCTGTACGGCCCGGTAGCCTGGTGCTGATCATCAGCGACTTCTTTAGCCTGGACGAACAGTGCCACCGCCACTTATCGCGCTTGCGGCAGCACAATGACGTCATTGGCTGCCAGGTAATGGACCCCGCGGAGCAGTCACTGCCTGCGGGTCGGTTTCCCATATCCGATGGTGAGCACAGTTCGATGCTTGATACCCATCAACAGCAGTCGCGCCAGCGCTATGTCTCGATGAGCACAACGCATGCGGATATGCCCCGCCACATGTTTCAGCGCCATAAATGTGGTTGGCTGGTATTGAAGACCACCGATGATCCGGTGGATGTACTGGGGCGTGAATTGCGCTTGCTGATAGGGCGGGCCACGTGAACCCGGACCTGTTAGCACAATTGCGGGATATTCACAGCGCCCCGGCTGTGGGTTGGTGGCCGCCGGCACCGGGCTGGTGGGTGCTGGTGTTGCTGGCACTGGCTGGGTTTATCTGGCTTGGCCGTCGCCTGCTCGCAGCTTACAGGGTTCATCAGCGGCGCAAACAGATGCTGACCTGGATTGACCACCTGAACGCGACGGTAGACCCGCGGAAAGACCCTCATTCCTACCTGTCAACGCTTAACCGCGTGTTCAAACTGGTTGCGTTGCGCGCCTTCCCCGGCCGGCAGTGTGCAGCTATGGCGGGTCATGAATGGACTGAGTTTCTGCAAAAGAATATTAAGGCCGAACAATCGGGCAAGGTCTTGTCAGTGCTTGCAGCCGGTCCGTATAAGCCGGCACCGCAGTTTGATCCTGTGGCCATCAGCGAACTCGCGCGTGTGTGGATAAAACAGCATGGCTGACGAAGTACTCACCAGCGGTTTTGCTATTGCCTGGCCGTGGTTGTTATTGCTGGCACCACTACCCTGGTTGTTGCGTAAAGTGCTGCCGGCTTCACGCTCCAACGAATTGCAATCTTTGCGGGTGCCCTGGTTTGGTGCGGTTGCGGGAAAACAGGCAGGCTGGCTGCGACGCCCCTGGCTGGCACTGGTGGCCGCATTGATCTGGCTGTTGCTGGTGCTGGCGGCAGCGCGGCCGCAATGGGTCGGTGAAATTGAAAGCGTGCCGGTGACCGGGCGCGACCTGCTGTTGGCCGTGGATATTTCCGGCAGTATGGACACCCAGGACATGATTCTGAACAACACTGCAGTGAACCGGCTGAAGGTGGTCAAGAAGGTTGCTGGCGAATTTATCCAGCGCCGCCACGGTGACCGTGTCGGACTGATCCTGTTTGGGAGTCGGGCCTACCTGCAGACGCCGTTGACATTTGATACCGAAACCACAGCAACGTTGCTGAATGAATCAGAAATTGGCCTGGCCGGGCGGGAAACAGCCATTGGTGATGCCATTGGTCTGGCAGTTAAACGCTTGCGGGATGATGCTGCCGCTGATCGTGTGCTGGTGTTGCTGACTGATGGCGCCAACACCTCCGGTGAGGTACAGCCCTTACAGGCCGCTGAATTTGCCGCCCGTGAAGGTCTTACCATCTATACCGTCGGCGTAGGTGCAGATGAAATGATGGTGCAGGACTTTTTTGGTACGCGTGTGGTCAATCCGTCTGCCGACCTGGATGAAGATGCCCTGCGCACCATCGCTGAACGTACTGGTGGTCGCTACTTCAGGGCGCGGGACGCCGTAAGCCTGGAGCAAATTTACCAAATCCTGGACGAGCTTGAGCCGATTGAGAGTGATGTTGAAATAATCCGGCCGATAGATGAGCTGTTTTTCTGGCCGCTGGGTATTGCCTATGCACTGGCCTTGCTGGCAGCCCTGTTGTCAATATGGCCGTTCGCCTGGCACAGGCTGGCATGAGGAATCTGCTGCCATGGATATAGTGTCATTACATTTTATTCGCCCGGGGTGGTTGGCCCTGTTGCCGCTGGCCCTGTTGATACCGGTGCTCTGGCGTCGCTTGCGGCGCCCGTCCGGTGACTGGAGCAGGGTCTGCGACGCACATTTACTGCGTTGGTTGAGTGTTGGCAAGGCGGCCGCCCGTCCGGGGCACATCGGAGCGTGGATTACCGGGCTGGTCTGGCTGATTGCGTCGCTTGCGCTGGCCGGACCGAGCTGGGAGAGGTTGCCCGGCAGCTCTTTTTCAGCCCGTGATGCGCGCGTGCTGGTATTGGATTTGTCCCTGTCAATGATGGCAGAGGACCTGAAGCCCAATCGGCTCACCCAGGCCCGTTTCAGACTATCCGACATGTTGAGCGAGTCGCTTGAAGGCCAGACCGGTCTGGTGTCCTACGCCGGCGATGCCTTTGTGGTCTCGCCGTTGACCAGTGACACCAATACCATCAATAACTTGCTGCCGGCACTGCGACCGGACGTGATTCCGGTCGCCGGCAGCCGTCCGGACCGGGCACTTGAACTGGCTGCGGAATTACTTAAACGATCCGGTTTTGCACGCGGGGAGGTATTGCTAGTCGCCGACAGCGGTAGTCCTGCAGCGGCCAGTACTGCCGCGAAGCTGGCGCAACAGGGCATCTACACATCGGTTTTGGCGGTGGGCACGATGCAGGGTGCACCCATTCCCAGCGGCGACGGTTTTGTCAGCGACAGCAAAGGCAATATTGTTGTCGCACGGCTGCAGCGGAACAGGCTGCAGGCGATCGCCAGCGCCGGCGGTGGCAGATATGCAGAGCTGACTGCGGGCAGCAACGCAGACTCACCCTGGGCTTCTGCCGGGGGCAGTGAGTTCGCACGCCGCGACGATGCGCTTGGTGAACGCTGGAACGATGTCGGGCCCTGGCTGGTGCTGCTGTTGTTGCCGCTGGTTGCCTTTGGCTTCCGGCGTGGGCTGTTGTTTGTTCTGCCACTGTTGATACTGCCGGGGATGCTGGTTAGTACCGACGCCAGCGCCGGGCTATGGGATGACCTTTGGTCCAGCAGGGATCAGCAAGCCAGCGAGGCATTGCAACAGGGGCGTGCTGCCGCTGCGGCCACGCTTGCCAAGAGTCCGGCTATCGCCGGTGAGGCCTTTTACCGTAGCGGTGATTTTACCCGTGCCGGCCAGTCCTGGGCACAGCTTGCCGACACGGATGCCACGGCAGACGGCCACTTCAACCGGGGTAATGCGCTGGCTCAGGCAGGCGAGTATGAAGCAGCCATCGCAGCTTATGATGCCGCACTGGCGCTTGACCCGCAGATGGAGGACGCCGAGTTTAACCGGGCGTTGGTTGAGCAAATGAAGCAGCAGCAGGAACAGGAGCAACAGGACAAGCAGGACCAACAAGGGGAATCCTCGGAGGATCAGGACGGTGATGAGTCCCAGGATGGCGAGCAGAGTGAAGCGCAATCATCTGAAAACCAGAAGGATGGCGAGCAGGGCGATGAAGCGTCCGATGCAGAGCAGGAAGGCGAGCAGGAAGGCCAGCCGGAACTCTCGGAGATGGAACAGAACTGGTCCGAGGAGGATGCCCAGGCCATGGAGCAGTGGTTGCGACGGATTCCGGATGATCCGGGTGGCCTGTTGCGGCGCAAATTCCGAAGCCAGTACCAGCGCCGTGGTGCGCCTGCTGATGAAACCGAAGGCTGGTAAGCAGGAGTGAGCATGATGAAGAATAACAAGGGGCAGGTTTTCACACTGGTTGTATTGCTGCTGGCTGGCTTTACTGCACAGGCTGCCACGATCACTGCCAGTCTGGATCGCCGCAATGCGGTGGTGGGTGAAACGGTTACACTGATATTGCAAACCAATGATACTGACCAGTCCATGGATACTGATCTGGCGGTGCTTGAGGGCGATTTCGATGTGCTTGACCGGCGTTCGGAGACCCAGATGTCCTTCGTTAACGGTAGCAAGACGGCTTATGTACGCCTGGTAGTCACACTGGAGCCTAAACGTACGGGCATTATCCAGATACCTGCATTGAAGTTCCCAGGCGCCTCGTCCGTGCCCCTGACCCTGAAGGTATCGGCAGCCCCGGCGCCGCCACCCGGTGGCCCGGAACCGGTATTTATCGAGGTGGCTGTGCTGCCTGATGCCGGGCCCTATTATGTGCTCTCGCAGGTGGGGTTGACGGTGAGGATTTTCTATCAGGCAAATCTCACCGAGGCGGCGATCAGCCCGCCTGCACCGGTTCAGGCTTCGGTGCGATTACTGGATGAAGTGTCATACCAGGCTGTGCGAAATGGCGTCGAATACCGTGTACTGGAACGGCACTATGCCGTTTTTCCTGAGCGTTCCGGCTCCCTGGCCATTCCGCCTATGCAACTATCCGGCCGCCTGCTTGAGCGCCCGTCAGACCGTTTGTGGCAGCCCACGGCGCGTGGTCGCCGGGTGCGGGTGGCGAGTGAACCTTTGACCCTGGAGATCAGTCCCCGGCCTGCTGAATACACCGGTGCCAACTGGTTGCCTGCCCGTCGAATTACCCTGTCACAGAAGATACCGGACAGTGTGACACTGCACGTTGGCGAGCCTGTGACACGTACGATCATCATAGATGCGGTAGGCCTGGAGGAAAATATGCTGGAAGAGCCGGTCTGGCCGGACATGCCTGATACACGAGTCTACCCCGACCAGCCACAGGGCATCAGCCGCGATGATGGCAAGTGGGTGCTGGGTCACAAAGAGTTCCGCTACGCCATCGTGCCAGAGAGCGCTGGTGAGTTGGTATTGCCGGAAATCCGGCTGGACTGGTGGGATACGGCCGCCAATCGGCAGCGCACAGCAGTACTGCCGGAATACAGGGTCACCGTATTGCCATCGGAATTGGTCCCTCCAGCGGCCAGTTTAGCGACCGCTGTAAATACCGTGCCCGGCTCATTTAGTGGTGTGCCGGGCGGGCAGGCAGAGACTACCCGCGACGCGCTGCTGTGGAAAGTGGCCACGGGTGCATTCGCCCTGCTATGGCTGATGACATTGTATGTTTACTATCGGCGGGGCCCGGCATTAAGGCGCCCGGTGAACGCAAACGGTTCAGATTCACTGGCTGAAAAAGAGCTGTTGAGGCAAATCCGGCAGGCCTGCCAGAAAAATGATGCATCCTTGACGCGTAAAGTCATGGCCCAGTGGATCAGGAATTACGCACCGCCAGGCATGCGCGGCAGCATGCGAGATTTTGGCGCAGCCTGCGCTGACCAGGCATTGCAACAGGGTATAGCGGAACTCAGTGCCAGCGGGTTCGCTGCCGACAGCGTTAGTCGTTGGCAAGGTGATTCCCTATGGACAGCATTCAAAATCTGGCAAGGCCGCTCAAGTGAAGCTGGTAAAGCCGCGCTGGGTACCCGCCCGGACTTATACGGGCAGTAGGATAGAAAGGGTGAGACTGGTAACTACCCCGCCTTCTCCATCCTACGGATTGACTTTCATCACCAGGGTGTCAACCTGATTGTCGGCCAGCATACGCCGCATTTCATCCGCCTTGCGCGCACCTTTGATCGGCCCGATTCGGACCCGGTACCAGGTTTGGCTATTGACGGTGACCTTTTGCACGGCTGCAACTGATCCGAACAGTGCCAGTCGGGCCTTCATTTGTTCGGCATCCGATGCGTTGCGAAAAGATCCTGCCTGCAGAACATAGCTGTCCTGATCACGGGCATTGGTATTTCTGGCAGTTTGATCAGCCAGCGGCTTTGCTTTTCGCTTCAGTTCCTGTTCCGGCACCACGACTTCCATTTCCGGCAATACCGTAAAAAAATCGTAACGCGGTTTTTTAGGCTTGGCAGCCTGCGCATTGTCTTCCAGCAGCGCTGCCTCGGATACCCCGCCTGATTGGCTGTTGACGGTCGGTGTATGTTGTTTTATGTCCGGCAAATAACCTTTCAACATTAACACCACTGCGGTCCCCAGCCCAATCAGGATACCACCCAGTAGCCAGAACCAGGCAGGTAGGCCAGTCGATCCATGGTTACGTGTCGCGCGCCGCTTTCCGGTTTTTTTACGCCTGGCCATGACTACATGGACTCCGGTGCTGAAATTCCCAGCAGATCCAGGCCATTGGCCAAAACCATGCGGGTCGCCAGTATCAGGTTCAGGCGTACATTCCTGATGTTTTCATCATCTACCAGGAACTGCTGCGAGTTATAGTAAGCATGGAATTCGGTTGCCAGCGATTGCAGGTAGTGTGCGACCAGGTGAGGTGCACGCAAGCGGGCTGCGGCTTCTATAATTTCCGGGTAGCGGCTCAAAGCGCGCAGCAGCCTGATCTCGTTGGGTTCAGTCAGGAGTTTTAGTGCAGCTTCACCAATTGCCTGGTTATGTGATTCATTCATCTGCTCAAGGGTTCGGAATACACTGCAAATCCGTGCGTGGGCGTACTGGATGTAATACACAGGGTTTTCGTTGCTGCGCGATTTGGCCAGGTCGAGGTCAAAATCCAGGTGCTGCTCGTGGGAACGCATGACGTAAAAGAAGCGCGCGGCATCATTGCCGACTTCTTCGCGTAACTCGCGCAGTGTGATGAATTGCCCCGAACGTGTGGACATCGCAATCTTCTTGCCATTGCGGAACAACACGGCAAACTGGACCAGAATTATTTCCAGCCGGTCCGGGTCTTCGCCCAGGCCAATGGCTGCAGCCCGCAAGCGGGCGATGTAGCCGTGATGGTCGGCACCAAAAATATAAATGGCACGCTCAAAACCACGTTGCATTTTGTTAAGGAAATAGGCAATGTCGGAGGCGAAATAGGTCGTGCGGCCATTCTCACGTATGATCACGCGGTCTTTCTCATCACCCAGTGCGGATGCCCGAAACCAGGTCGCACCATCCTTTTTGTACAGGTGGCCGTTTTTTTGCAGGCATTCGACAACATGTTCAATGGCACCGGTGTCCTCCAGCTTCTGTTCGGAAAACCATTCATCAAAGTCGACCCCGAACTCCGTCAGGTCTTGCTGAATATCACTGAGAATACTATCCACTGAAGCATCAAAAAAGGTCCGGTAACCGGTGTGGCCGAGCATTTCGCTGGCGCGTTTTATTATGGCATCGATATATATTTCACGATCGCCACCATCCGCCGCAGCAGGTGGCAGGTCGTCGATGATATCCTGGCCCTTATAGCGCCACCGGTCGCCTACTTCCTCGCGGATTTCCCGGGCGATGGCATAGATGTAGTCGCCGCGGTAACCATTTTCTGGAAAACGCACATGTTCGCCGCACAATTCGAGATAGCGTAACCAGACACTGGCGGCGAGTATATCCATTTGCCGGCCATTGTCATTGACATAGTATTCACGCTGCACGGTACAACCAGCGGCTTGCAGTATGCTGGCGAGGCTGGCTCCGTAGGCAGCACCCCGGCCGTGCCCCACGTGCAGTGGCCCGGTCGGATTGGCAGATACGAACTCAACGGTGACCTCGTGTTCCGGATTCTGTGGCAGGTGTCCATAGCGGTCACCATGGTAGAGGATATCGTTAACCACGCCAGCCAGTGCGATATGGTTCATATAGAAATTGATGAACCCCGGGCCGGCAATTTCAGCCCGGTCGACCTGCCGGGAGCGTGGCAAATTATCAATGATCGCCTGTGCCAGTTCCAGTGGTGGCATGCCGGCCCGCTTGGCCAGCACCATGGCAAGGTTGGAGGCAAATTCACCGTGTTCAGGCGAGCGTGTGCGTTCCAGTTGGGGAATGACATCGCAGTCTGCCGGCAGCACGCCACTCCGTGTCAGGTGCAGAAGGGCCTGAATTAATAATTCTTCAACATGTTCTTTCAAGAAAACAGATCCTGTGCATGGCCGGGGCAAAGGCTGCCCGGAAGCGGGCTATTGTAAACCTTTGAACCGATGCTGAAAATGGCTGGCATTGGCATTTGGGCAATCTTTCCCAGTGGGCCAGCCTGTGGATAACTCTGTGAATAATATTCCGGGAAGCACTTGCAGCGACGGGCATGTTAAGATTATCCAGAAATTAAATTCTACGACAGAGGCTAATAAAGTAATAAAAATCAAGTAAATATAGCATATTCTGAATGACAAATTACCAACAAGTCCATTAAACCCATGTTTCTTTGCTGAGTGGGCCCATCTGTGCATAAAAAAAAGCTGTTGCAACGCCCGCAGGATGGCGTTTGCAAGGAAAGAGTGTTTTGCAGGCATCAAAAGGCAAGCTATTGTTGTTACTTAATTTCATCAGGGACAGCGGGCTGAGATGGCTGGCCTGATGTCTTTAGGGTTGTTCCTTGCCGCGGGACTGTCGTTGCTGGCGGGTTTCCCGGTCGCATTCACCCTGGCTGGTGTAGCACTCATATTTGCGCTGCTGGGTATCATGACGGGGACGTTTGATGCTTCATTCCTCGGCGCCTTGCCAAGCCGCATATTCGGTATCATGAGTAATGAGACCCTGATCGCAGTACCGGTGTTTGTTTTCATGGGTGTGATGCTGGAGAAGTCAAGGCTCGCCGATCAGTTGTTGCAGGCACTGGCTCAACTGATGCGGCGGATTCCGGGCGGGCTCGGCCTGGCGGTCATGCTGGTGGGTGCCCTGATGGCAGCCAGTACAGGCATTGTCGGCGCCACGGTAGTGACCATGGGCCTGTTGTCTCTACCGACCATGCTGCGCAATAAGTACGACCCGGCAATTGCAACTGGCAGTATCTGTGCTGCCGGCACACTCGGTCAGATCATTCCGCCGTCAATCGTGCTGATCCTGCTTGCCGATGTGCTTTCCAATGCTTACCAGCAAGCCCAGTTGCGCATGGGTATCTTCAGCCCTGAAACTATTTCTGTCGGTGAGTTGTTTGCCGGTGCGCTACTGCCGGGTCTGATGCTGGTCGGCCTGTATATGCTATACCTTGTCGGAGTGGCTTTTTTCAAACCCTCGGCAATGCCAGCAGTGCCTCAAAGGCCCGGTGAGAAGGTTACGCTGGTGGCCTTGCTGCGCCTGCTGGCGGCACCGTTACTGTTGATTCTTGCGGTACTGGGTTCAATCCTGGTTGGGCTTGCAACGCCGACCGAGGCAGCGGCGGTAGGCGCGACCGGCGCAATGCTGCTGGCGCTAAAGCAGAAGCAACTTTCGCTGGAAACCTTACGTGCGGTGGTTTATCAATCCACCCGGGTGAGCGCAATGGTATTCATGATCTTGATTGGTGCATCATTGTTCAGCCTGGTGTTTCGCGGTTTCGGCGGAGATGAATACGTGCAGTCACTGCTGACCAACCTGCCGGGTGGTGAGGTCGGTGCATTGCTGGTGGTGATGCTGGTGCTGTTTCTGCTCGGCTTTATTCTTGATTTCATCGAGATCACTTACGTGGTCATTCCGATTGTTGGCCCGATTTTACTGGCCCTGGGCATCAACCCGGTGTGGCTGGGCATCATGATAGCGATCAATTTGCAGACTTCTTTCCTGACGCCGCCATTTGGTTTTTCACTGTTTTATATACGCAGTGTGACGCCACCGGAAGTTGCTACGTCTGCGATTTACAGGGGCGTGATTCCATTCATCGTCATCCAGGTTCTGATGCTGGGCTTGTTGTCACTGTGGCCGGATTTAGCCACCTGGTTGCCATCGGTGATCTATTCCGACCCCTGATCTTATGATTCGGTGGCCGTCCAGGGGTCCGGGCGCAGATTCAGCAAAGCCCGGTCGGAGATATCTGTCCATGGATTGACGATTTCCTGACAGGCCTTGAAGGAAGCATAAATCCGGCCTGCTAATTCACTCTCCTGCGCCATCCCCAGAATCACCTCGTCGCTGATTTCATTCAGTCGGCTGAGCACATCATCAGGGAAGCGGCGTAGTTGCGCGCCGTGTTTCTCGAGCAGCGTTTTGAGGCTTGCGCCGTTGTTGAAAGTAAAGTCTGACAGTGTGTCCATGACCGCTGCCTGGCTGGCGACCTGAATGACGGCCTGCAGATCGGCGGGCAAGCTATCCCACGCCTCCTTGTTAATCATTAGTTCCAGGCCGGTACCGGGCTCCTGCCAGCCGGGGTAATAGTAGTACCTGGCTGCACGGAACAGGCCGAAAGCGAGGTCGTTATAGGGACCGACCCATTCGGCGGCATCAATGGTGCCGGTTTGAAGTGCCGTAAAAAGTTCAGCTCCGGGGATGTTTGTTGGGGTGCCACCAGCGCGTCTAAGGATTTCTCCACCGGGTCCGGGGATGCGCATTTTAAGGCCTTTCAGATCGTCCAGACTGTTGATTTCGCGGTTAAACCAGCCACCCATCTGGGGGCCTGAACTACCCGCGAGAAAAGGCACAAGCCCGTGGGGGGCATAGACTTCCCGCCACAGTTCGATACCGCCGCCATAATAAATCCATCCATGCAGTTCCTGTGCGGTCATGCCAAAAGGTACCCCGGCAAAAAACTGTGCGGCGGGGACTTTGCCCTTCCAGTAGTAGGTCGCGCTGTGGCCCATTTCCGCCGTACCCTGGGAAACCGTATCAAACACCTCAAACGCGGGCACCAACTCGTTGGCCCCGTAAATCTTGATCTTCAAGCGGCCGTTACTGAGCTTATTAATGGACTCAGCCAGGCGGTTGGCACCGGTACCCAGGCCCGGAAAATCTCGTGGCCATGAAGTGACCATTTTCCAGGTGAAAGTCTTCGTTGATGACGGGCCGGCACCTTCTGTCTGCGGATCAGGTTGTTTTGCGCAAGCGCTTAACAGTCCGGCCGCCCCGGCCAGCCCCGCAGTTGCGACAAACTTTCTCCTATCCATGGGTAGAATTCTCCTCAAACGGCTGAAAAAGTACGCCGTGGTGTTATAGTGAAAATAAGCAGTCTATATTATTCTTGGGTTTTGATGAAATCAGAAGATACCGCAGCAACAAGGCAACTGCTTGGTGAATTGCGCGAGGAGCACCGCGATCTTGACCAGGCCATCGACCGCATGTCTTCTGATCCCTGGCAGGACCAGTTGCGCATTCGACGGATGAAAAAACGCAAGCTGAAGTTGAAAGACTGGATTTCGCGACTGGAATCGAAGCTGATACCTGATCTGGATGCCTGAGGCTATTTGTCAGTAACGTGTGCCACGGCCGGTGCCTGCTGGTCAATTTCATGACGGATGGCTTCACCCAGGATGAATTTTGCGTCTTTGCTGATTTGTTGCAGGCGCTGGTCAAATTGCAGCTTATTGTCTTTATTTGTTGACAGGAATCCGATTTTGCGTAGCTGTGCTATAAACCCCTTGAATAAGGCGCGGTCATAGAATTCCGGTGCGCTAAATTCATGCAACATGGATATACGCTGTGCAGTCTGAATACACAGCCGTTCCAGTTCAGCCCTGCTTAAAACTCCAGAGCCGCTACGGGCCAGCACGGAAATAGTGATCAGGTAGCGTTGTACTGTTTGCAGCAGGCTATGGGCCAGGATTTTGAGTTGCATACCCGCTTGCGGGTTGTCCGTGGCACGGGACAGGCTAGTGCCGTCATCATCATGCATCAGGAGGCCGTGTTGAACCAGTTGTTCAATGGATTCATCCAGGGCCCTGGTGAATTCACGCTGCCCCCAGGGCAGGAACAGTTCAGCCTGCAGAAAAGGCTGTATACCAATAGCGGTTCTGCGCAGGTTGCCAATTGAGAATTTATGGTGCTCAAGGAAACAACAGGCAACCAGTGAGGGCAATGCCATCAGGTGGGCAACATTGTTGCGAAAATAAGTCAGGCCGATTGCGCGGTCTGGCGCAATGGAAATGATGTCGCCCAGTGTGTGCTCCTGGCGTTGCAGAATTTTCATTTCAAATCCGTAGCTGATAATTTCCGCCGCAGTTTTGTCAGTCAGTGTTATGCGTTCCGGCGTAGGCTTCTGGCTCAACAGATTTTTGTACAGTGCGAGCTGGCTCTGCAGAAGTTCTCCACCCAGTGCGTGCCGGGGTGTGCCCAGCAGCACCAGTGCCAGTAGGTTGACCGGATTGACATCAGCGCTGGCATTGATATGCGTCATGATACGTTGGCCAAGGTTATCGACCAGGGTGTTCATCCATGCGGGCCTGGTTGCTGAGCTATCGATGGTAGCGCGCCAATGCGGGTCCTGCTCGTTGAGCAACTCGTCCAGGTAAATGGGTTCGCCAAGGCTGACGTGGGCCTCACCATAGTTATGCCGGGCGATGCCAAACACCTTGGTCAGGTCGGATAGCCTCTCCGAACGCTTGGCTTTGCCGGACAATTCCGTGGTGTAACTGTCGCCTTCGACCAGTCGCTCGTAACCAATGTAGACCGGTTGGAACATGATAGGTCTGACGGGTGCGCCCAGGTAGCTTCGCACTGACATCGCCAGCATGCCGGCTTTGGGAGGTAACAGCCGCCCGGTTCGGCTGCGCGTGCCCTCGATAAAATATTCAATCGAAACACCCTGAGACTGAATGGTGCTCAGGTATTCATAAAAAACTGCGGCGTACAACTTGTGGGAGCGGAACGTGCGGCGCAGGTAAAACGCGCCACCACGTCGCAACCAGGAACCGATGACTGGCAGGTTAAGGTTGATGCCGGCGGCAATATGCGGCGGTACCGAACCGTTCTTGTGCACCAGGTAGGACAGCAGAATATAGTCTATGTGGCTGCGGTGGCAGGGGACATAGATAACTTCGTGGCCCAGTGCCTGGTGTGGGAAACTCTCAAAATGGTTTAGCTTGATGCCATTGTAGATCCGGTTCCAGAACCAGGATACAAACGCAACGGCCACCATAATGGATGAGTAGGAGTAGTTGGCAGCTATCTCACGGGTATATGCGACCGCCTGGTTACGCGCCTTTTCAGTCGAAATATTGTCCCGGTGGGCCTTCTCCTTGATGGCTGCGCGCACCGCGGGTGAATTGACAACCTTATTGACCACCGTGCGGCGGTGGGAAAGATCTGGGCCAATGGCTGCCGTGCGGACCCGTTCGAAGTGTACCCTGAGTATGCGTGAAACCTTCCTCAGGGCAACAGGCGAATCGAGCCCTTCCCTGGCCAGTTCCCGCAATGATATGGGGCGGCTGAATTGTACAAAGGTTCTGCGCCCGTTAACCAATGTGCTGAAAAGCCGCCGTAATCTGCCGGCGATCTCCCAGTTCTCTGAAAAAATGATACGCGTCAACCCGCTATCCACGCTGGGTCTTTGGCCTACCATCACGGTCACAGGCACCAGTTGTATATCCAGTTGTGGGTCTGCCCAGCTTTTCTCAATCATCAGTCCCAGCATAGCCGAATGGGTACGCGGATCCGGGCGACGGACAAACAAGCCCCTGAGTCGCGTGAGCGTGGCATAGGAACGGTCAGGGCTCTGCCCAATACCCGCAACCGGCAACAATGGGCGGGCCAGCTTCTGCTGCTCACAGCAGCGGTCGAGGATCAAAACGGAGGACAGTGCATAGGAATCCATGATATAGCACACCGGCTGAGCGCCGTTTGTGCCGGTCTTGCCGTCTGCATCGGGCAGGATGCGTGGCTTGACCCATAAGCCGAGAATCCACCGCAGCAGCAGGTACCAGCGCAGCTTAAGTTTGTCGGTCAATGTCATATTGGGAGCAGAGTTCATGGACATATCATAAAGCACTTCCGGGAAAGTGCCGGGGGATACTGGCTCCTGTCGACACCTGATAAAACCAGCCAGCCGTAAAAAATCCGGGCGAGACACGAGGCCTGCCCGGAAATTCCGGCAGAGCCGGAGAGGATCGGTAGATCAAAATATACAGAATGTATTTTTCTATTAGTGAGTTACAGGCGTATCGTAATGTCAAACATTAACAAATGTCAATAGCCATAAAGTAATTCAGGGAAACATTTTTACGACGAATGGCTAAAAAAGTAAAGTCCTGGCCCCGATTTGCGAGATGCAAGGCATGCACCTGCTACCCTGGTTCCATCTGATTTTCTTATAAAGGCAGTCTCAAATTGGCTGTCATATAGCAGACGGGGTGAGGGTACTCAGTTCTGACACATGGAGGAAATACCCAATGAAATCTCAAATACTGCTCACTACCCTTATCCTGGCGATTACGTTTACCGGTTCCGTATTCGCCAATGAACACCACGACAAGGCGCCGCCAGCGCGCGTTCTAAAGGTCGCGTTGAACCTGGATGATGGCCAGGTCGTGGCCTTGCGCAGTCTCATTGAAAACCGTGCCACAGAGGTTGGGGCAATCAGGGATCAGGTCACTGAACTGCAGGCTCAATTGGATGATCTGTTAAATAGCGACGCTCCTGACCCGGCACAAGTGGGTGGACTGCTGCTCGACATCCGTGGGCTGAAGCAGGACATCAGACAAGTCCTCGAGAACTACCAGCAATCTTTTCGGGAACTTCTGACACCTCCGCAGTTGGAACGGTTGGCCCGTATCAACAAAATTGCCGTGGCTGAGCGTGCTGCTGAAGTGCTGCGCGAACTCAGACTACGTTAGCTCGAACATTTCCCCAGGGTGGACGACAAAGATGAATGTTCGGGTTAGTTCGGTTCCCGGAAGTCCACGCGTACTGATGGCGTCAAGTACAATCGACCCAACAGTCAGCGACCAGCCGGATAAACGTGACACTGACACGGGATGAAATCGAGCATGAACTCGAACAGTTGCACCAGGAGAGCTATGCATGGGCACTTGCCTGTTGCGGGCACCATCCCAGTGATGCTGAGGACGTACTTCAGATGACCTATGTCAAAATCCTGGATGGCAGTGCGCGTTTTGAAGGCCGGTCGACGTTCCGGACCTGGCTGTTTGGCGTCATTCGCCGGACAGCAGCCCGGAAATGGCGCAATCTGGTCAATCGTGACCGTCTGCTGCGCGTGTTTTTTCAACACCAGCAAGCGGCGATCATCCCGGGGCTTGATACCAGGCTGGAGTACCCGGCGAATTCCAGAAAGCTGGTGAGTGCACTGCATTTGTTGTCACCGCGCCAGCGCGAGATGCTGCAACTGGTGTTTTATCACGGTATGACGATCGAGGAAGCAGCGAACACGCTTGGGATTGCTGTGGGCAGCGCGCGTACCCACTACACCAGGGGCAAGCGGAACCTGGCGATCAGATTAGGGGAGTTATCACCATGAGTGAGCACTACGACGAGCTAAAAATAGCGATGGAGTTTCGCCGCTTGCGGCAAGTGGAGCTTAGCGGGGCGCCTCAATTCTCAAGCCTGTTGAGGGTTCCTGGTGACGCCAGACCCCGCCATGCCCTGCTACGCCCATCAGCCGGTCTTGCGGTGGCGCTGCTGGTGTTGTCCATTACCGCCGTGATTCTGCTGCGCCCGGACACCAATGGTGGTGCCTTCGATTCCATCAGCGACCCGCTGTGGTCAGAAAATGCCATACAACTCAGCACCATTGACGAGATGCCAACTGATTTCCTGCTTGACACACCCTGGCCCCGCTTGGCCAGCCTGGAACCCGGACCCCAACTGCTGGATCCACCCTACGAATTTCTGGAGGAACTACCCGATGAACCGTAAGCAATTTTATGCACTGGCTTTTGCCGTCTTGTTTGCAAGCCCGGTGTTTGGCGTCGGATCGGCGCGTCCCGATCTGATCGGGCGATTGCTGTTCCAGCCGGAACTGATCATGGAGTACCGCAGCAAGCTGGATCTCACTGAACAGCAACAGGACGTGCTCAAGACCGAATTACAGAACGCCCAGGCATCCATTTTTGATTTCAAATGGCAGTTGAACGAAGAGAGCGAAAAACTCAAGGGTATCCTGAAAACGGCACCGATTGATGAAGATGAAATGCTGGCCCAGTCTGACAAGGTGATGCAGCTTGAACAAAAAATAAAACGGGTACACCTGACCCTGCTCGCCCGATTAAAAAATATGCTTTCAGAACAGCAGATCCAAACACTTCGAAACCTGCGCCGCGAGAACCGTGCCAAGCGGCCTCGCTAGGAGCCGTTTTCAAGTGCGCGGGCAATGTCTGCCTGGATGGCTTCTGCGGCGGCCCGGGGGTCACTGGCAGCGCGGATGGGCCTGCCGACTACAAGGTAATCCGCCCCGTCGCGGATCGCCTGGAAAGGCGTCATGATGCGTTGCTGGTCGTCGTTGGTCTGAACATTGTCATTGTGTATCGGCCGGATACCCGGACAGACCGTAATCAGACGGGGGTCGGCATGTTCGCGCAAGGCGTTGACTTCCAGCCCGGAAGAGACGACGCCATCGCAACCGAGTGCCAGCGCGCGGCGTGCGCGTGACAGTACCAGTGTCCTGGCATCGCACTTGAACCCGAGGTCGTCGAGGTCACCCTGGTCCAGGCTGGTCAACGCCGTGACCGCCAGTATCTGCATACCGCCCTTGGCTGCGACCGCCGCTTTTAGCATGCTGTCGTTGCCGTGCACGGTGCAGAAGTCGACCTGATGCTTTGCCAGTTGCCGCACGGCGGCAGCGACGGTGGCTGGAATATCAAACAGTTTCAGATCGGCGAATACCTTTTTGCCCCTGCCTTTAAGTTCGGCCATCAGGTCAAAATAGTGGCCGGATAAAAACACTTCTAGCCCCAGTTTGTAGAATTCAACCGAATCACCCAGCGTAGAGATCAATGCCTGTGCTTCATCAAGGCTCGATACATCCAGCGCAAAGATCAAGCGTTCGCGCCTGACGATATGGGTATTAACTGTTGTCATGGCCATTGTCCTGTTGCTGCAGAAATTCTGTGATGTGGCGGCCAATGTGCTCCGACCGCTCCATGTGGAAATGATGATGGCTATCATCGGTGATGTGCTGGCAGTCGGAAATAGCGGCAAGACGGTGATGCAGCATGTCTTTACCGAGGTACTCAATGGCCGCGGGCGAGGTGATGACCAGTGTGGCTGCACGGATGGCGGCGAGCAGATTCAGGACCTGATCATCGGTAAACCATTGCGGCGATTTCCAGCCCAGGCGCGGGTCGGTACGCCACTGGTAGTAATCACCGGTGTGTTCAAGGGAACGCTCGCACAACAGGCGCGCAGCCTCGTCAGACAGGGGTGAACTTTTTTGCCGGGCCCGCATCGCGTCTTCAACGGACTCATAGGGCCTGAGGACGCTGCGGCTTTTCCGCACCGATTGCATCGACAGGCGCAATTGTTTCGCTGTCTGATTGGCTGGCAGTGACAGTATTCCAACGGCATCCAGCAGTACCAGCCGGTTGACCCGTTCGGGCAGGGCCGCGGCAAAACAACTGGCAACGCCACCGCCCATCGAGTGACCGATGATGTGGCAGGCATCCCAGCCCAGCACATCCAGTGCAGTGTCCAGGTCGTACATGAAATCGGGCAGGTAGTAACGACTGGCCTCAGGCCGGTGGGAGGAAAATCCGTGGCCGGCAAAGTCCAGTGCCAGCAGGTCAAAATCTTTTAAAAAGGAGGACAGTGGAACAAACGATGCCGCGTTGTCGAGCCAGCCGTGCAGACACAGCACCTTGGCAGCCCCGGGTCTGGACCAGTGCAGTCCTGCGAGGTTGCCCCAGGGCAGGCGGATATTGACGGGTGCTGCTTTCATCACACGGCTGAAAGGTTTGCGTAGGCTAAAACCAGCCACTTGGCACCGGTACGGTGAAAATTGACCTGTACCCGGGTGTGCTCACCGGAGCCTTCAAAACTGATGACCGTGCCATCGCCAAATTTCCTGTGGCGAACACTCGCGCCAAGTTGAAATGGCCAATCCTGCTTGATGTTCGAGTTTGATTTCTTGTACACCGGTGCTTTGTGACTGGCCCAGGGCCGCTGGACCTGCATGCGTGGGCGTACTTCCTGCATCAGTTCAGATGGAATCTCCTGCAGGAACCGGGATGGGCGGTTGTGGCTTTGTGAACCATACATCCGCCTGGATTCAGCATAACTCAGACACAGTTGCTCGCGCGCGCGGGTCATGCCGACATAGCAAAGACGGCGCTCCTCTTCGAGGCGGTCGCCAGCTTCGGTGACACTGCGTTGGTGCGGGAACAGGCCGTCTTCCATACCGGCGATAAACAGCAGTGGGAATTCCAGGCCCTTGGCTGAATGCAAGGTCATTAACTGCACGCAATCGTCCCAGGCTTCCCCCTGGGTTTCGCCGGCTTCGAGCGCGGCGTGGCTCAAGAAAGATTGCAACTCGGTCATGCCGGCTTCTTCGTCCTCAAAAGGCAGTACAAAGGCATCGGCAGCGTTGACCAGTTCGCTTAAGTTTTCAACCCGTGATTCCATTTTTTCACGTGGTTCCTTTTCATACTGGGTGACCAGTTTGCTGTCTTCAATGACAGCCTGCATCTGCTTGCCCAGGGTCCAGTCAGCCATGCGCTCGCGCATCCCGGAGATCAGCTCGATAAATCCGTGCACTGCCCCCAGCGCCCTTGGAGGCAGCACGTTTTGTTGTATGCAATGCTGTGCAGCCTGCCACAATGGCAGGCTGCTTTCACGTGCCTGCAGGCGGAGTGTGGACAATGTTTTCTGGCCGATGCCACGGGTCGGTGTATTGATGACGCGTTCTATGGCAGCATCATCATTCGGATTCTGGACGAGGCGCAGGTACGCCAGTGCATCCCTTATTTCGGCGCGCTCGAAAAAGCGCTGACCACCATAAACGCGATAGGCGACCGATGCCCTGAGCAGATACTCTTCAAATAGCCGTGATTGAGCCGTGGTGCGGTAGACGATGGCCACCTCCTCGGCGCGCCTGCCCCTGGACAGCCATTGCTCAATCTGCTCAATCACATAGCGGGCCTCATCCTGCTCATTGAAGGCCGCGTACAGGGTGATGGGCTGGCCCTTGTCGCCCGCAGTCCACAGCTTTTTACCCATGCGGTCTTCGTTATTGGCGATCACGGCATTGGCCGCGTCCAGAATGGTGGCCGTCGAACGGTAATTCTGCTCCAGCTTAATGGTCTGCACAGCGCTGTAGTCGCGGCTGAAGTGCTGAACGTTCTCAACCTGTGCACCACGCCAGCCATAAATCGACTGGTCATCGTCACCCACCACCAAAACACTGCCGCTGTCACCGGCCAGCAAGCGGATCCATGCATACTGGATGGCGTTGGTGTCCTGGAATTCATCGACCAGCAGGTGGGTCATGCGGTTGCGGTAGTGGTCGAGCAGTGACGGGTTATGCAGCCACAGTTCGTGGGCGCGCAATAACAGGTCGGCAAAATCTACCAGCCCTGCGCGGTTACAGTAATCCTGGTATAGCTGATAGATATGCACCCAGGTAGCCGTCATCGGGTGGCCCATGTGCTCAATGGCGTCGGGGCGCTGGCCTTCATCCTTGCGGGCGTTGATGTACCACTGGGCCTGGCGTGCCGGCCACTGGTTTTCATCCATGCCCTCTTCCTTGATCAGACGGCGCAGCACGCGGTGCTGGTCATCTGCATCGAGGATCTGGAAATTTTCCTGCAGCCCGGCTTCCTGCCAGTGCATGCGTAACAGGCGATGTGCAATGCCGTGAAAAGTGCCAATCCACATGGGCCGTGCTGAAACCTGCAGTAAATTCTGTGCCCGTGCGCGCATTTCACCGGCTGCTTTGTTGGTGAATGTCACCGCCAGGACGCTCATCGGTGAGACGTGTTGGACCTGGATCAGCCAGGCAAGGCGGTGGATCAGGACACGGGTCTTGCCACTGCCGGCACCAGCCAACACCAGCGTGTGTTGTGATTCTGACGTGACTGCCTGGCGCTGCGCTTCATTCAACTCATCGAGAATGTGGGATACGTCCATGGTTAACTTTGTTCCCGCTGGATTGCGCGGTGGCCGATGTCGTGGCGGTAAAAGGCACCGTCCCAGTGAATGCTGCTACAGCCTGAATAAGCAACTGCTGCTGCTTCCTTAACACAGTCGGCCAATGCACAGATAGACAAAACCCGCCCGCCGGAAGTGACCACCTTGCCGTTTTCCAACGCAGTACCTGCATGAAATACGTGGAAATCTCCGTTGCCAGTATCGCCCAGCCCGGAGATAGTGTGGCCTTTCGAGTAGCTGTCGGGATAACCGCCAGCGGCCAGAACCACGGCAATGGCCGGTCGCGGGTCCCATTGCGCGTGTACCTGGTCCAGCTTGCCATTGACAGCGGCCAGGCAAAGTTCCGGCAGGTCGGATTGCAGACGCAACATGATGGGCTGGGTTTCCGGGTCGCCACAGCGCACGTTGAATTCGAGTACTTTTACTCCACCGTCCGGACCAATCATCAGGCCGGCATATAAAAAGCCGGTAAATGGCGTGCCTCGCTCTGCCATACCGCGTACGGTTGGCCGGATAATGGTTTCCATTACTTTCTCAAATATGCCGCTATCCATCACCGGCGCGGGTGAATAGGCGCCCATGCCGCCGGTGTTGGGACCCTGGTCACCTTCATCACGGGCCTTATGGTCCTGGCTGGTCGCCAGTGGCAGGATATGCATACCATCGGCCATGACAATAAAACTGGCTTCCTCGCCCGAGAGGAACTCCTCAATAACGACCCGGTGGCCGGCTTCGCCGAATGCGTTTCCGGCCAGCATATCCATGACGGAAGCTTCAGCTTCTGCGCTGGTACGGGCGATGATGACGCCTTTGCCGGCGGCCAGGCCATCAGCCTTGACCACGACCGGTGCACCCTGCTGACGAATGAAGGCGATGGCTTCATCTATGTCAGTAAAGTTTCCGTAAGCAGCCGTGGGAATACCGTGCTTTGCCATAAAATCTTTGGCAAAGGCCTTGGAGCCTTCCAATCGGGCCGCTGCTGCAGTTGGGCCGAAACAGGCCAGACCCGCCTCGGAAAACCGGTCGACGATGCCCGCCACCAGGGGTGCTTCAGGGCCGACGACGGTCAGCTCGATCTGATTCTCCGTTGCAAAGGCGAGCAATCCCCCGATATCCTCGCTGGCCAGTGGGATATTCTCCATACCCCTTGCCAGTTCGGTACCGGCATTCCCGGGCGCAACATAAACAATCTCAACTTGCGGGGACCGTGCCGCACGCCAGGCCAGCGCATGTTCACGGCCACCACTTCCTATAATGAGTACCTTCATTCTCAGCCAATTTTTTCAGACGTGTTGGGAGGATAATTGTAATGGAAGATCAGGGGTCGGGTATGTAATCCTTTTACCAACCCCACTAGTGTCGGAAATGACGCACGCCGGTGAACACCATGGCGATGCCATGCTCGTTGGCGGCTGCGATAACTTCATCATCACGCATGGAGCCACCGGGTTGGATAACAGCCTTGATGCCGGCCTCAGCGGCGCTATCGATGCCATCCCGGAATGGAAAAAAAGCATCCGATGCCATGGCTGCACCCCCCAGGGCCAGGCCGGCGTCCCTGGCTTTCCAGCGGGCGATACGGGCGGAGTCGATGCGGCTCATCTGGCCGGCGCCAACCCCCAGGGTGCGGCCGTTGGCTGCAAAAATGATGGCGTTTGATTTGGCCATACGGGCGACCTTCCAGGCAAACAGCATATCGAGCCATTCCTGTTGCGTGGGTACGCGTTCAGTGACACTGCGGCAATCTTCCCTGCTGACCCGGTCAGCATCTTTGTACTGTATGAGCATACCGCCTGAAACCTGCTGGTAGTGCAGACCGCGGGCAGGCTGCCTGTTGCCGGTGCTGCGTAGCAAGCGCACATTCGGCTTGGTCGTGAATCGCCTGATCGCTGCGTCACTGAAAGCCGGTGCGATAATGACTTCGACAAATTGCTTTGCCAGGATAGCTGAAGCAACTTCATCGCCAACCGGTTGGGTGAAGGCAATGATGCCGCCGAAACTTGAAACAGGATCGGTGGCAAAAGCGTTCAGGTAAGCCTCAATATTGCTGTCACCCACCGCGACCCCGCAGGGATTGGCGTGTTTGACAATGACACAGGTTACCTGTTGTTCAAATTGGTTGGCGCATTCCAGCGCTGTGTCTGCATCATTGATGTTGTTATAGGAAAGTGGCTTACCCTGCAATTGCTCAGCGGCAGCGATGCCAGCAGGTTTGAGCCCGGACTCCACATAGAAAGCAGCAGCCTGGTGGGGGTTCTCTCCATAGCGCAGTTCCTGCCTGCTCTGGAACTGTGGCGTGAGGTATTCCGGGAACAGGCGCGGCTGGTCGGCCTTACCGGTTCTGCGGCTGAAGTAGGCAGCGACCAGACCATCGTAGCGGGCCGTGTGTGCAAATGCCCGGGTGGCCAGGGTGAAACGTGTGCTGGCAGAGACCGAGCCTGTCGAGGCCAATTCTGCGGCAACAGCCGTGTAATCGGCCGGGTCGATAACAACCGTAACACGGGCATGGTTTTTAGCCGCAGCCCGCAGCATCGCCGGACCGCCGATATCAATGTTTTCAATCGCATCGGCAAGATTGCAATCGTCATCTGCAGTGACCGCTTCAAACGGATAAAGGTTGACGATGACCAGGTCGATCGGCGGTATGTCCTGCGCCCGCATGCACTCCTCATCCTGCGCACGGCCAAGTATGCCGCCATGAATACGTGGATGCAGTGTTTTGACCCGGCCGTCCATGATCTCGGCGAACCCGGTATGTTCGCTGACACCGGTGACGGCCAGTCCGGCCTCGCTCAGCAGCTTTTGCGTACCGCCGGTGCTCAGCAGGGTGTAACCAAGTTCCAGCAACTGGCTGGCGAAATCCACCAGGCCGGTCTTGTCGGAAACGCTCAACAGTGCGAATTTGTTTGCAGGGGACATTTTAAATTTAATTCAAAAAGGGAGCATTCAATCAGAATAGTTGCGTGGTGAACACCCAACGGAACCCGGGCATGGTTAGTACGCTGTAGTCACCGGCGTAGCCGGGTTATCTTGCTCGAGCGTGCATTAATGGAGTAACGCTGCATCTTGGTGCGCAGGGTATTGCGGGTAATGCCCAGCATATCGGCTGCCCGCGATTGATTGCCGCCCGTACGTTTCAGGATTTCTTCGATTAATGGGGGTTCAATTTCGGCCAGTAGCATCTGGTACAGGTTCTCCGGGGTGGTATTACCCATATCCCGGAGGTATCTGCTGATGGTATTTTGTACATGTTGCCTGAGGGGGATTGCTGGTTCTGAATCTGGTTGCATGGTGGTGTGCTGTCACTGCGTTAATGAGCGTGTTGTTCGCACGGTGTGTTTATTGTTTTGCTTGTTTATTGTTTTGCTCTTTAATTGAACACTAACATATTTGTAGCGGGTTAACTTACTTTTTAAAGAAACTGGATTTCAAATCCGACAGCCTGTTCTCCAGGGTCGCCAAGCTCGAGTAGAACCGGCAGGAATACGTCAGTGGCCAGGCCCGCTTTTGTGTTTGCTCCGGGGCGCAGATACTCGGCTGGCTGGAAGCGTCGTCGTGCAATAGGCTGGCTGGATGCGTCCAGCAAAGTAATCTCCAGGATTGGGAAAATTTGTGGGCGTTGCGCAAGATTTACAAAGGTAAGGCTCAAAACCAGGATGCCGGTACGGGTTGGGTGTGAGTGCATGTCACGGCTGACCAGTTGAATCTGGCCGGGGTCTTTTAATAAGCCTTCGTGTTCGACCTGTAACCAGCCGTTATGTTTCAGCCAGGTATTGATGACACCGTTCCGTATCAGGGGTTCACGGAATGTCCAGCCTATGTTGGCGATTGTCACCAGCACCAGCACGGCCGTGGCCAGACCCCAGGCGAGGCGGTGAGGGTTGAAGACGACTTCGCCAGTTCCTTCCTCTTCAACTGTTCCTTCCTCTTCAATTGTTCCTTCCTCTTCAATTTTTTCCTCGACTTCAGTTTTTTCTTTTTTTGGTGAGGATTTTGTGACCTTTCCGAGCACTGGTGGCCTGACCACCCGCCCGCTTGCCGGGTGTGAAGCCGGGCCGGCGGGCCACTGGTCAAACAAATAGCCCAGGGCGCTGAATGTTTTGCCGCATTGGCTGCATTGCACCGACCCGCGTGCCTGGGAAAGCATTTTCGCAGGCAAAGGATAAACTGTTTTACACTGTGGGCAGCGGGTAAACATGCGGAATTCGATCCAGTGCTTTATGGGGTTGACGAAATACCGGTATCAGGAGACGATCAGCCCTGGCCCACCTGTTTGCTGGCGGCTGCCTGTTCTGCGTTTTGCAGCCGTCGGTAGCGATCCAGGTATGACTCGAAACGGGCACGGATTTTGCTCTTTCTTTGATCCAGCGCGGAAATTCTATCCTTATCGCGTGCTATGCGCCGGTACAGTTTATCAATCTGCTTTTGTTGCTTTGCATTGATCTGCTTGCCCGCGCGTTGCTGATCGGCCGCCAGCCGGATCTGATCCCGGATGGCAGCGGCGGTGCTATCGAGCGACTGGTGAATTATCTTGGAATCATAACCCAACTGGGTGATCTCCAGTTTAAGTGCGTCCTTGATGTCCTGTTCAGACTGGTATTGGATGAGCAGCAATCGATCTGACTGGCGCTGGCGCTCCGCATCAGAGATCAGCGGCGCCCTTTGCTTGGCTACTTGCTCTTCCTTTATTTCCACCGGTTTCTGTTCCCGGGTAACTTTGACGTGTTCAATGACCAGGCCGGCATTGTTAATGACATCATAAGGCTGGTCAGCGTATTCGGCCGGTACTGCTGAGCCATAGTGAGTCTCACCGTCTTTGTCCTTCCAGCGATAAGTATTGGCGGACACAGCGGCAACTGACAGGTACAAGCTGCCCGCGACAATGATCAGTACATATCTTTGTAAATTAGCCCGCATACCGGCTACGATACCGTCGAATTGCTTCGATGTCGATATCTGCAACAGATTGACTTTCAAGGAATTCGATTAAGTCATCCAACCCGGCGATAGCAATAACGGGTATCCCGAACGCTTCCGTAACTTCCCGGGCGGCAGATTTATTGCCGTTGCCATGCTCTTGCCTGTCCAGTGCAATGGCGACTCCGCAGGCCGTCGCACCGGCCTTTCGTATCCATTCGATTGATTCCCGTACCGACGTGCCGGCTGAAATGACGTCGTCGGTTATCAATACATTACCCCTCAGCGGCGCACCAACCAGTGTGCCACCTTCACCATGATCCTTGGCCTCTTTGCGGTTATACGCGTATGGCACATTCAGATGGTGGCTGGCATTGAGCATGATGGAGATACCCGCAGCCAATGGAATACCCTTGTAAGCCGGGCCGAACAGCATATCGAAGGCCACGCCGGCGTCCAGGATGGCCTGGGCATAGCAATCGCAAAGCAACCGCAGGCTTTGGCCGTCATCAAATCCGCCAGCATTGAAAAAATATGGGCTGACCCGTCCGGACTTCAGCGTGAACTCACCAAACTGGAGGTTGCCCTGGGCCATGGCAAGTTTAAAAAATTGCTGTTTGTAGTTTTGCATCGGGGCAGTATCTCGCGGCTTCGCCAAAGCTGCAATATGTCGCTGCAACATGCGTCGTTCATGACAGCATGTCCAAGGGCGGTTATGCTGCGTTCCTATGCGCATTATCAGTATCAATACCAATGGCATTCGCGCCGCTGCCCGCAAGGGTTTTTTTCAGTGGCTGCAAAAATGTAAGCCGGATGTGGTGTGTATCCAGGAGACCAAGGCGCAGCGGCACCAGTTGTCAGACCCGGTATTTTCCCCGCCGGGTTACCAGGGCTATTTTCATGACGCACAGAAAAAGGGCTACAGTGGTGTGGCCATTTACACACGCCGCGAACCTGCGAAAATATCTTACGGCATCGGGTGGGACGTTATGGACAACGAGGGCCGCTGGATACGGGCTGATTATGGCAATTTGAGTGTCATCTCGCTGTACCTGCCGTCCGGTTCCTCCAAACAAGAGCGCCAGCAGGTCAAGTACCAGACAATGGACTATTTACACCCGGTGCTCAAGGCCATGGTAGCCGACGGGCGTGATTACATCATCTGCGGCGACTGGAACATCGCACACAAAAAAATTGACATCAAGAACTGGCGCGGCAACCAGAAGAACTCCGGGTTCCTGCCCGAAGAGCGTGCCTGGATGGACGAGGTGTTCGGGCCGGTCGGCATGGTGGATACGTTTCGACAGGTCGAACCGGGTGAACACCACTACACCTGGTGGTCGAACCGGGGTCAGGCCTGGGCTAATAACACCGGTTGGCGGATTGACTACCAGGTGGCAACACCGGCGGTGGCCGCCACGGCGCAGGCAGTAGAGATCTACAAACAAGAGCGTTTTTCCGACCATGCGCCACTGATAATTGACTATGACTTTGAAATCCGGTGAGTGGAGGCCGGGATAATTCAGTGAGTCGTTGGCAGGACATCCTGCTCAACCGCAAGATGGTAACCTGCATCTTCCTGGGGTTCACTTGCATCTTCCTGGGGTTCACTTCAGGAATGCCGCTGTACGTGTTGATTCAACTGGTGCCGGCGTGGTTGCGCAGCAACGGCGTGGACCTGGCGACCATCGGTCTGTTCGCGCTGGTTTCACTGCCGTACACCTGGAAGTTCCTCTGGTCACCCCTGATGGACCGCTTCAAGCTGCCCTTTCTGGGCCGGCGCCGGGGCTGGGCGCTGCTGACCCAGATTGGTCTGTTTTTCTCGATCGCGGCCCTTGGTCGTTTCGATCCGTCGGTATCGCTACAGGCCATCGTAGCGACGGTATTCGTCATATCCCTTTTCGGTGCCAGCCAGGATATTGTGATCGATGCCTACCGGCGCGAGTTGCTGGCTGATGATGAGCTTGGCACAGGCACCTCGTTCTTTATCAATGCCTACCGATTGTCCTCACTGGTGCCGGGATCGCTGGCGTTGATCCTGTCAGACCTGTTGCCATGGTCAGTAGTTTTCTGGGTAACGGCCGCCTTCATGAGTGTTGGCATTGTCACGACTTTCATTGTCAAGGAAGTCAGCGACGACGCGTTGGCTCCGGGGACATTGAGAGAAGCCATCGTAGATCCATTTGTTGAGTTTTTTTCCCGCGACGGCATCAAGACCGGTTCGGCCATCCTGGCTTTCATGTTCCTGTACAAGCTGGGTGACAACATGGCCACGGCACTGGCGACGCCGTTTTATCTCGATATGGGATTCAGTCGTACTGAAATCGGCTCGACACTGTGGTCCTCCATCGTCGGCGGCATCGTCGGCGGGATTGTGATGTTGAAGCTGAGCATCAACCGGGCACTGTGGATTTTTGGCTTTGTGCAGATGTTCACCATTCTGGGTTTTGTCTGGTTGAGCACGGTCGGCCATAGCCCCGTGGGACTGTTTATCGTGGTCAGCGGTGAATATCTTGGGGTGGGCCTGGGTGCTATCGCCCTCACCGCATACATGGCGCGTGAGACCAGCATGGCTTTCACCGCCACCCAGTTCGCCCTGTTCAGCAGCTTTATAGCCATTCCGAGAACTTTTGCGAATGCTTCAACGGGATTTATTATTGAAGCGATCGGATACACCCTGTTTTTCATTGTATGCACGCTGATCGCAATCCCGGGCTTGCTGCTGCTGTTCAAAGTGGCGCCCTGGAATGGTAAAAGGCCTGCCTGACCCTCATCTGGCCATC